>DGEE01000113.1 GCA_002385815.1 Hungateiclostridiaceae bacterium UBA3934 | reverse complement strand
GTCTTGCAAATTTACCATTGCAATAAATCCAATTTGATGTTAGAATAATAAAGCGTTGTTTGCAAAGCGTATGGCGGGGTGTAGCGCAGCCGGTAGCGCGCTTGGTTCGGGACCAAGAGGCCGCTGGTTCAAGTCCAGTCACTCCGACCACAGCAGAACCCTTGGGATCACTATATTCCCGAGGGTTTTGTTATTGGAACCTGTATTTGATATATACGTATGGCGGGTCATGCAAAATGCAACCCGCCATATCTTCTTAGTACACCTGAAAAGCATTTGATCGAACGCAATTTCCTATCAATCAACATACATTTCCGGCATTCTGATGGTCAATCGAACCCTCAGTCGTTTAATATCATCCGGGTCAGCTCCATCGGCGGTACAAACTTACCGTCCTTATACACACGCATGTTGCCGCTGGAAATCTCATCGATCAGGATGACCTCGCCGTTATGGTATCCGAACTCGAATTTGATGTCCCACAGCTCCAGCCCCTTTGCTTCCAGGTCATCAGCAATGATGCCGGTAATGCGCAAGGTCTGCTCCTTCATGGCTTTGAAAAGGTCCTCGCTCATTATGCCCAGCACTGCAAGCCCTTCGCTGGTGATCAGCGGATCGCCCTTGGCATCATCCTTGAGGGTAACTTCGACATAGCCGCCGGCCAGCTTTGCACCATCTTCTATATAGGCACCATACCGCCGGATAAAGCTTCCCGTCGCCCGTAGCCTGCAAATCACTTCGACCCCTTTACCAAAAGGCTTTGCCGGCAGCACCTCCATAGCCGAGTTTTCAATGTCGGCACTGATATAATGAGTCTTGATGCCCGCTTCCTTCAGCATTTCAAAGTATCGCGCCGTGACCTGCAAGTTTGCCTTTCCTATCCCTTCGATGGTCAGGCCCACAGTATTTGCACCGGGATCAAAAACCCCTTCCGCACCGGTACAGTCATCCTTGAATTTCAGAAGTACGTTTCCATTGTCAAGCTGGTATACATCCTTCGTTTTTCCCAAATAGAGCAATTTCATAGCCATTCTCCATTCCGTTGCAGCTAAAACAACGCATTAGCTGATTATTTTAGTTTATCAACATTCATAATTATACAAAACTGTATTTGTTCAAATCAAGAATAACACCCTATTTTGACATAATTTCTTCAATTTTTCTGAAAACTCCGTCGCCATCGCTTCCGCAGCTATTTATGATATGATACCATTATTTCTGAGAATGTTTTGAGAAAACAATCCTCACAATTGTATATTTATTTACTCATATGTATAATTATAGTCATAACTAAGTCAGAGGAAGTGTTCTTTTATGCTGAAGCCTGAAACCAACGATATGAACAGATATCTGCAGATGACCGACATCATCGACTTTAGACATGACCTTGTCAGAGCGACGGCAGAAAAGTTGAGAACAGATGTGATGAAAAAAGCTGGCGTTCCGTCGGAATACGGCATGCCGGAGTTTGCTGCATCAGAGAAATATAACAGAGATGCACCCGGGACCTTTAATGAGTATACTGCGCAGGGGAACGGATATGAGCACTTTGCATATACAGGCTGTTATGAGCAGGCAGCTGGATACGGCGAAACTGCGTATGTGAAAGCCGCGTTCGAATATGTAAGGGATGCGTTCCCCCATTCCTTTGATCTGCTCATGTCCGGCAAACCAGTCTCCAGGGTTTCCTGCAAAGCATCAGACGTACTGCATAACGGCCACGGTATATGCTATGCAAAATCCCACCTGCTTGCGGCCCTGCTGAGGATAGCAGGCATCCCGGCGGGCTTTTGCTACCAGAAGCTGCAATTCAGTGATGAGGACCCATCGCTGATCCTGCATGCAGTAAGTGCCGTATATTTATACAGCCTTGGCAAATGGATACGGCTGGATGCCAGGGGCAACCATGAAAACGTAAACGCACAATTCTCAACCGATAAAGAGTTTCTCGCTTTCCCGGTGAGGCCGGAACTTGGTGAAGAAGACGGCTTGATAATTTACGCCGAACCGGCACATAATGTTGTTGAGGCGCTGAATAAGTCAGAAACAATATATGACCTCATAAAAAATCTGCCTGGTGAAGTATGAATTTTAGTCTATAAGGTACTGTTCATTCAGAGAATGATTGCTGAAGAGAACAGCTGTTTGAAGAACGATTTCTGAGGGCATTCTTCACCAGTACAAAACGAAGGTCAACGAAGTAGAAATTAATGGACCTGGGTGTACAAAATCCTGACTGTTGTGTGTTTATTTGCGCATTTCCAACTTCAGTCGGCCATCCAGGTTTCATAATGTGTATTAGCCAGTATTATGCTGCCCATTTATGGACAGATTCCATCATCTGCACCCTTATGACACACAACGCTAAAATTTTGTGCACCCAGGTCCATATTGCTCTCTTATCTTGCATCTATACTGGTATCCTGCTTGCTTGTTTTCCAGTTTCCCCGGTTACTTGTTATCCTGCTCATTAATCTTCAATATATGCTGGTTGCTTGTTTCCGTGCTTCCATGATCACTTACTTTCTGTTATCCTGCTCTCTTATCTTCTACTTGTACTGGTTGCTGGTTTCCTGCCTCCATGGTTCCGTGTTTGCTTACTTACTCGTTATCCTGTTCCACGGATATCCTTGATCACCACTTGCCCTTTTTCATATGTCCTTCCATTTCCGCCTTTGACCTCTGCTTGATCACTCTTGCTTCCTTTATAGCTGCCTTAAACAGTGCTACACAGGGCGGATCCAGATCGATTTCGAGACCTTCCTGAGCCAGTGCCGAGATCCTCTCAGCGAGCCCGACTATCTCCATATGGATATCATTTGTCCTTTCAGACATGTGTACCTTTTCTGCCTCTTCATCCGTCAGTCCCGTAAACTTCTCCTTCGGCGCACCGCATTTCGGGCAGGCATCCGGTGCCTCATCCCCTGCATGTAAGTACCCGCATACGCCGCATCTCCACAGTTTCTTCATTGACCATCATCCTTTCAAAATTTTTGAACATCAGTTTAATATATACCCTAAAAGCAATACTGTTAACATACCGGTTTTAAAAGGTCATTTTTAAGAAAATTGGTGTTTTGTGTACCAAATTTTGATTTCTGGGTCCGAAAATAAGACTAAACCGGGTTTTTTGCACAAATTCGTTTACATAATCCGGAATTCAGCGGGATTATGCGCCCAGAAATCGAAAAATGGTACAGCCAGCTGCCCAGAAATCAAAAAACGGTACAGTCAAACGACGAAAAGTTGAAAATCAAAGGGGTCTGTTGCCCAGAAATCGAAAAACGGTACAAAAAACACCGCAGTACCGCGCGCGTTTACTCGATAGTGACCCCGGCATTGAGCGGCATTACCTGGATCCAGGTCTGTCCGCGGTTCAGTACGATCGGCTCTCCGTTTTCATAAGTATATTTCGTCTGCGAACTTCTGCTTTCCTTCGACCACTTTATCTTAAACGCCTTGCCCGCTGTAATGAAATAACCTTTCCCGCTCCCTGTGGTATTCATGTCCTGCCGCCCGGCATAATCGCCTTCTATGGTCCAGTTTCGCACATACAGCACGATTATGTTTTTAGCTTCAAGCTGCTTTCCCGAAACTCTTTCCATATGCTCCTTGTCGTACCGGTAGCGCTTGTATGTCCCCGTCCCGCTGTCGTAATCGAACCTGGAGGTCATGGACGGATATTTCAGCGTAATGACCGTTGCATCATCACCACCGGCCGGCACCAAATCCTCTGCCGAATCATTGTATGTAAACGGGAATCCAACCTGGGCAGCGTCGCGGTAATTCCGCTTCTGTGCATATTTCTTCAGCTTTTCCATAGAAGTATATGAATCCTGCCAGTTCTTCGGATCATTGGTCAGGTCCCAGAAGACATCCGGGCCGAGAACGAGCCCGTCTATCGCGTTTATTTTCAGATTCCTGATGTCCGTACCTGCCTGCGGGCTTCCGCCGTAATGAACATATATGGCATCATATTCCATACAGAAGTCAAGGAAATAGTGCCTTGCGCTCCTGACCGGACCTATCATTTCAGGCTCAGTACCCCAGAATACAGGCATAAGTCTTGTGAGCCCACCCTCCACTATAACCTCATATACTATCTGGGCTTTGTCCAGACCACCCTGCGGCAGCACTTTTGAGCCCTGATTATCGATCATGACAGCTATAGGCCTTGCTCCTGTGAACTGAGAGGAATAGATATCCTCCAGATCCTCCACCTGATCCTCCTGGCCTTCTTCTGCTGGCCCGGGCTGCCCATCCTCAGGCTGTTCTGAAGTATTGTCAAACGGGTCCGGCAGCTCTGTCTCCACGACCACCGGCTGGTTTTCCTCTTCTGATGTTTTCGCCCCGCAGGCGGCAATGAAACCCGTCAGTACCATCAGTGCCAGACACAGGACAAGCCATTTTTTCATCTGTTTCCCTCCAGGAGCGTGAATTGTCGCTAATATAGTAATTCTATCCCATAAGCTCAAATCCTCTCAGAAATCATATTTTGCAGCACGAAATTTTTGAGGAACAGCAGGAAGTCCAAATAAGCACTTGGACTTTATACCCAATATAAGTATAATAAAAATAGGGATATAAAGAAATATGACCCAGACAACGGTCGCTGACAGAACATCACCCTTTGCGGCTCCACAGGAGAAATGCCAATGACACCTCAAGATATATCGATAGGGACCAGGCTGGAACTGGAAATGCTGAACAATAACGGAGAAAGGACCGGGAATTTATTCATCAGCCAGCTCCTGGAGCATCAGGATGATGGGATGATGGTCATTTCTGCGCCGATTTCCGGCTCCAGAGTGATTTTTGTGCCGGACGGGATTACGCTCCGTCTCACCTTTATCCATCAGATCCAGGGACTGCTCGGTTTCACAGCAGAGGTCGTTTCCAGAGAGTACAGGGGAAAAGTCGCTGTTTTGATCATAAGGCCTGACATGGAGATTTCAAAAATCCAGCGGAGGATGCACTACAGGCTGGAAATAGTATTGGATGCAACGATCCGGTCGGCAGAGGAAAATGATGTTCCGGAGGGAACAGAAAAACCAGAGCCTGCGTTGGCTTATACCAAAAACATAAGCGGCTCAGGCGCCTGTATCGTGACAGAAACGGACTTTCCGAAAAACACATCGATCCTGGTTGAACTGAAGCTTACCGACGGTACGCTAATCAATGCCAAAGGAGTGATCGTCAGAAAAGAGATGATCGATGTCAGAAAAGGCAGAAGCTACGAATTGGGCGTGAATTTTATCGAAATCTCCAATAAAGATCAGAATGCTCTTATAAAATTCATATTTGAACAACAACGGCTGCTTTTGAAAAAAGACAAGGACAAATAAAGAGTCATGGTCCTGAACCATGGCTCTTTATTTTGATCTCTTATTCTCTGTCGTCAGTGTGATCCAGCGCTGACCCGTCATGAGCCAAAAGCCCGGGGAAACTTTAATCCTCCTCAGCTTCAAACTCTTCTTCCAAACGTGCCTGGAATTCATTGAACACTTCTTCGAGCTCGTCGTCATCTTCTATCGTTACGAAAGTGTCGTCGCCGTCTTCGCCATGCTCGATCTTGAGGATGATGACTTCTTCATCTTCCTGATCATCGTCAATGTCTTCCTCGAGCGGAATCAGCACCACATATTCGTTTCCGTTCATTTCGATGGTATCGATATGTTCAAATTCGATTTCTTCACCGTTCTCGTCAACCAAAACGACTATATCATCTCTTTCTGCATCCATGGCTATCCCATCCTTTCATACACAGCATACCATATTACAATACCCTTATTTTCTCATGCTGTCAAGATATCCCTGCAATATGAAGACTGCAGCAATCTTATCCACTGATTTTTTCTTTTTCGAAGTCTTCATACCGACCTCATGCATGACACGGTTGGCTGCTACTGTCGTAAGCCGCTCGTCCCACTTCACAACCTCAAGTCCTGTGACCCGGGCAAGAAGCTCCCCGAATTCGATGGCCTTCCCTGCACTGGGGCCGATAGTCCCGTTCATGTTCCTGGGCAGACCTATGACGATTTTACCGACTTCGTACTGCTCGGCCAACTGTCTGATCTCCTCTGCAGCCTTCTCCACAGGACCCTTGCGCACTATCGTGTCCAGACCCTGTGCCGTCCAGCCCAGCGGATCACTCACAGCAATACCGATTCTACTGTCTCCAAAATCTATACCCATTATTCTCATAAATGGCCTCCTGTCTGCTCCGGATAATCCATATTGCAGAGCTGCGGATCTGAAAGGCTCCTCAGCAGATCTTAATGGCAAACTCCGGACATGCGCTTGAACAGTAACCGCACAGAACACACTTTTCAGGATCTGCTGCTGCCTTCCCCTCAATGATCGTAAGTGCTCCCTGATTACATCTCTTCACACATTTGCCGCAGCCTGCACACCAGAAATCTATGTGAAGCCGTTTCATTCCGGAGGCGGCTGCCTTTCTCAGACTTTCAGGTATCTCGCGTCCTTCGAACTTCAGGACATTCATCTCCACTTCCTCCGCACTTTGCATGCCAATAGCAATGGAATGGACATAAGGCAGGCCGAGCACAAAATCCATACATTCATCATATGACTTCAAAAGGTTGCCGCCTCCCAATGGCTTCATGCTGTAGATACCTTTTCCGCACTCATATGCTGCTTTGACAGCATCCAGCATTTCTCCCAGGGTGCCGTCACCTATGCCGATCCCCGATATATTCACAAGCGGGTGCACGACATCTATCTCCGGCATTTCACATACAGCCCTTACAACTTCGATATTGTGGGTCGATACTCCAACCGCCTGTATCCTGCCCTTCTCCCGCTCGTTCAGATAATATTCCAGTGCTTCACGGTGTCCTTTGAGCGTAAGTCTCGTCTCCTGTTCATGGAGCATGAATATATCCAGCACATCCATGTCAAGCGTCTGTCTGGCTTTCTCAACGCTCCGGGCTGCATCCCCGGCAGTGTATGCATAGGACTTGGTCGCAACAACCGCCCTTCCTCCAAATCCGCGCAATGCTTCCCGGATATGCTCATAGGTGCCATAAAGCTCGGCAGTATCAATGAAATTTACCCCTTTTTCCAGGGCTGCCCTGATGACCGCTGCCCCTTCCTTCACTGTCATGTTTTTTTGGAGAGGACCGATAACCAGTGCTCCAAAACACAACCTTGAAACCTTCAGTCCCGTTTGCCCCAATTGAATGTATTCCATAAATGCCTCTTTCTGTCCGCATCATGATATCTCTTGATTTCATCTGCCCAGACTGCTGTACCCTCATCGCATAAAGCTCCGATACGAAAAAACAGCCCCGAACTGGTCGGGGCACTGGTCATTTCTTGTTTTCCAGGTAGAACCGCACGATCTCTTCAAGCAGTTCATCCCTTTCAAGCCGTCGTACAACGCTCCGGGCATTCAGATGATTGGTGATATATGTAGGATCTCCCGAAAGAATATAGCCAACGAGCTGGTTGATAGGATTATAACCTTTTTCGTTCAGGGCTTTATAGACCGTGAACAGTATGTCCCGTGCTTCATTCTCCTTGTCCTTGTCCATTTTGAACATCATAGTTTCGCTTCCTGCCATAATCAACACTCCCCTGCCATCATGCAATGCCCGGCATGTACCCGGTTTATGCAAAACACACGTTTCGCGTGGACACTATTATATTATAACATACGGAAATTATATGCAAGATGTCTGCCCGCAAAACATCATATATCGCCGAAAATGAAGTCCTTTTCAGCCTCCAGCAGTTGTGTCGGCATAATATTTCCCACAATGTCAGCATTCCCTCTTGTCAAAACTCTTATGTAGTTTGGTGTAAGACCTTCATACCAGCCCTTCATGTTTTTGCTCTCCTGTTCATACAATACAGGCATCGCCCGGCCGATGAAGCTTCTGTTGAACTCCATCTGGCACCTGTCTGACAACTCAATGAGCCTTGCGCTTCTTTCCTCTTTTGTCCCGCCGTCCACCTGATTCTCATAACGGGCAGCAGGAGTCCCCTTTCTCGGCGAATATTTGAACACATGCATCTTTGCAAAGCGGATCTTCTCCAGGAATCTGTAAGTCGTTTCAAACTCTTTCTCGGTCTCTCCCGGGAAACCCACCATCACATCCGTCGTGACAGCCACATCCGGTATCCTTTCCCTCAGCAGTTCCACTGACTTCTCATAATCGGCAGTAGTATATTTCCTGTTCATTCTCGCCAGAGTCTCATCGCAGCCGCTCTGCAGCGAGATATGGTAATGAGGGGAGAGCTTTTCGAGCCGGGCCGCTTCGGCAGTGAATTCATCGGTGATCATCGTAGGTTCAACAGACCCCAGCCTGATCCTCCTGATCCCTTCGACGTCATGGATCATCCTGATCAGATCCGACAGCCTGATTTGTCCCTGGTCCTTTCCATAGGATGCTATATGGATACCTGTAAGTACGATCTCCTTAAAGCCTGCCTCTACCAGCTTATGCACTTCTCTGAGGACTTCTTCATGGGGCCTGCTGCGTATAGGCCCCCTGGCATAAGGAATTATGCAGTATGAGCAAAACTGACTGCAGCCATCCTGTATTTTCATGAACGCACGGGTCCTGCTTTTGTATCTTTCTATCCTGAGATCCCCGAAGGAACGCTCCTTCATAATATCGCCGACTGCAGATATCCTTTCCTTTCCCTTCAGGATTTCCTCCACATAGGCAGGCAGCCTTTGACGCTCAGCAGTCCCCACTATTATGTCGACCTCCTGCATGCTCTCCACTTCCTCCTTCGAGGTCTGTGGATAGCACCCGACAGCGGCTACGACTGCTTTGCTGTTCTTCTGCCTTGCTCTTCGTATCGCCTGGCGTGATTTCCTTGAGCTGAGGCTGGTGACAGTGCATGTATTGATGACATATACATCCGCGGCCTCCTCGAAATCGACCGGTGTGTAACCCGCCCTTTCAAATGCCTCAGCCATTGCTTCAGTTTCATATTGATTCACTTTGCAACCAAGTGTGTAAAAGGCAACTCTCTTCACGATTCCTCCAGTTTGATTCAGCAGTTATGCATTTTTAATATTCTCGTAATTGACTTATTGGCAAATACAGGATATCATTTATATGACCCTGTATACATACTATATACATATCAGCAATTGAAGTAAAGGAGGCGGTGCCGTGAAAGCATTTGATATCATGCTCAAAACAATCAACGATGTCAAGGATTTTGTGAATATAGCCAATAAATACGATTTTGATATCGACCTTACATCAGGACGTTATGTTGTCGATGCAAAATCGATAATGGGAATATTCAGCCTCGATTTCAACAAGCCGATCAGGGTGGAAGTGCACTCTGACGACTGTGAAGACTTCTGCAACGAGATCAGGCCATTCATGGTTTGATAGACTGAAGCCCGGTATTGCATACCGGGTTTTGTTGTTACAGGACATCCCCTGCCGTTTCTTCGCTGTATACTTCGATCCCGTTGCGTATAAGCAGCTCAGCAGTCACTCCATTTCCCGGCATTGCCCTCCTGCTGAATGTGCCGTCATAGATCAGTCCCGATCCGCAGGACGGGCTTTTCGCTTTCAATATAGCCTTCTTCACTCCGCAGGCCTTTGCCAGCTTCAATGTTTCCTCAGCGCCCTTTATATATTCCGCGGTCATGTCCGCCCCGCTTTTGCTCACTACGATGCCCCTGCCATCCAGTACATCGCTGCCGCTTCCGCCCGATATCTCACAGGGATCCCGCGGCGTCGGACATCCGCCGAGCTGTTCCGGGCAGACAGGAATAACCTTCCCCTCCAGGGCAAGCTTCCTGAGAGCTTCATGGCAAAAACATCCTCCATCATACCTGGTGTTTATTCCTATGAGACAAGCGCTTACGAGATACATCTGATCCTCCCTTTACATGATCTTCGATGACAAAGTCGATCTGCCTGGCCTCCACGTCGGCCCTCGCCACAAGTACGCGGACAGGATCCCCTATCCGGTAGCATTTGCCGGTACGTTCACCTATGAGCATATAGCGTTTGTCATCATATATATAATAATCATCATACATATCGCTGATCCTTACAAGACCTTCTATGGTGTTTTCAAGCCCGACGAACATACCAAACGAGGTCACATTGGATATTATGCCGTCAAAGACTTCGCCTACTCTCTCCTTCATATACTCGACCTTTTTCAGATCTTCAGTTTCGCGCTCTGCTTCATCTGCAGCCCGCTCTCGCTCAGAGCATCTCCGTGCGACTTCAGGAAGCCATTCCGTCAGATGCTGCTCCCGCTCCTCTGAAAGAGCACCTTTGAGCTCTTCCTTTATCAGTCTGTGTATTATCAGGTCCGGATATCTCCTGATGGGTGCTGTGAAATGACAGTAGTACCTGGCTGCCAGGCCGAAGTGCCCTATGCTCTGATGGCTGTACCTGGCCTTTGCCATAGATCTCAGCATCACTGTACTGACAATCAGCTCTTCCCTTTTGCCCTTCACCCTTTCAAGTACATCCTGCAGCGCACCCGGATGTATATTGTGCAGACCTTTCAGCGGGTATCCCAGATTCCTGGCAAACTCTGCAAACGCCATTATTTTCTCGGTGTCGGGTTCTTCGTGTATCCTGAACACAAAAGGCATGCCTGTCCAGTGGAAATGCTCGGCAACCGTTTCATTGCACACCAGCATGAATTCCTCTATTATCCTGTTGGCAACAGTGATCTCATGGCGCCTTACATCCACTGGTCTGCCCTTTTCATCCAGGATCACCTTCGCCTCATCGAAATTGAAATCCATGGCTCCCCTGTCCATTCTTCTGCGGCGCAGTGTCAGTGCCAGATTCTTCATGTTTCTGAAGTCATCCGTCAGATGAGCGTACCGTTCCATGAGTTCCCTGTCCTCTGTTTCAAGGATCTTGTATACATCGGTATATGTCATTCTTTCCGACGATCTGATCACACTTTCAAAAATGTTGTGCTTCAATACCTTCCCTTTGGCATCGATATCCATCATGACTGTGAATGCCAGCCTGTCCTCACCGGGATTCAGGCTGCATACTCCATTGGACAGCTTGCGGGGCAGCATAGGTATCACTCTGTCCACAAGGTAAACGCTGGTGCCTCTTTTCAGGGCTTCCCTGTCCAGTGGTGAACCCTCAGTGACATAGAAGCTGACATCAGCTATATGCACGCCAAGCCTGTAGCATCCGTCAGGAAGCACTTCTATGGATATGGCATCATCGAGATCCTTCGCATCCTCACCGTCGATGGTGATGACCCTGAGATCTCTCAGGTCCTTCCTCCCCTTCATCATATCTGCGCTTACAGTATCAGGTATGCTGTCGACCTGTGCCATAACATCGTCAGGAAACGATTCGGTCAGATCATACATTTTCATTATCGATAATATATCGACTCCCGTGTCCCTGCTGTCTCCGATGATCTCTGTTATTTTTCCTTCAGCGTTGCGCCTTGCATCAGGCCATTTCACTATATGTGCCACTACCTTCTGACCCGGTTTGGCTCCGTTTATCTCGTCTTTGGGTATGAATACATCCCCGGGTACTTTTCTGTCGTCCGGCACCACAAAACCAAAATACCTGCTGTTCTCAAAAGTGCCAACGACTTTGGTGACGGCACGCTCAAGTATCTTTATGACCTCGCCCTCAGCCCTTTTGCCGTTTATCTCCTTCGAGGTTATGCGGACTATGGCCTTATCATTGTGCATCGCGCCCGACATTCCGTCTGCAGGCACGAAAATATCCGGGGCATCCACGTCATCTGGTATCAGAAATCCGTATCCGCGTTCATTCCGCTGGATACGGCCCACAACAAGATTCATTTTTCCGGGTATCCCGTATCTTTCCTTTTTCGTCTTGTATATCAAGCCTTCCTGCTCAAGCGATTCCAGTATCTCAGCCAATTTGCCCCTGTCCTCGCGGGGCACGTCCAGTACCACTGCAAGCTCACTGAGCTTGAGTGGCTTATATGCTGCCTCTTTCATAAAAGCAACGATTTTATCCTTGCGTTCCTGCAATATATCCATTAAAATCCTCCTGTCTCTGACAGGACTGCGCATGCGTCCTGCAACCGGATGTCTGTTTTGATCCGATTCTTAATATTATCCCTGTATAAGTCATTTTTAAACAAAAACGAGGGCACAAGCCCTCGTGATCCCTGCTGTATATACGGATCCATGCCTGATCCCTGTCCGCAACTTTATCCTGCTCAGCACTGCATGTGGCCGGTCGGTTACATCAGGCACCAAGGCAATACAAAAAAGACCATGCATTTCTGCACAGTCTTTTATATCTTCTCTCACAGGATAAGGAACAAAATCACCGATGTGATAAGAAATGCGACCGCAACAACGGACGTGTATTTGCTCAGTAAAGCATCCAGCGTCCTGCCTTTGTTCTTTCCGAAAAACGTCTCAGCTCCCCCCGCGATAGATCCCGAAAGACCAGCTGACTTGGCAGACTGGAGAAGCACTACCACGACCATGGAGATCGAGAAGATTATATGCAAAATCGTTACTATTATCTGGCCCGCATTCAAAATCAAACACCTCCTGAAAAATCAACAAAACAGATTGTACCATATATCCTGTGAAAAAACAAGCAAAAGATCTATTTATTCTTCAGGTTGAACCATGCGTCCAGTCCGGGATAGATCGCAGCTGCACCAAGCTCCTCTTCGATCCTGAGCAGCTGATTGTACTTGGCGACCCTGTCAGTACGTGACGGAGCGCCTGTCTTGATCTGGCCGGAATTGACCGCCACCGCGATATCGGCGATGGTCGTATCCTCAGTCTCTCCGGATCTGTGAGAGGTCACTGCAGTGTAACCTGCCCTGTTGGCCATCTGGATCGCATCCAGCGTTTCGGTGAGTGTGCCGATCTGATTTACTTTTATCAGTATGGAATTGGCAACTCCCATTTCGATCCCTTTCTTAAGTCGGTCTGTGTTGGTTACAAACAGGTCATCGCCTACCAACTGGATCTTGTCGCCAAGCCGCTCAGTCAGAAGCTTCCAGCCTTCCCAGTCGTCTTCGGATACCCCGTCTTCCAGTGATATGATCGGATATTTCTCCGCAAGCTCAGCCCAGAAATCCACCATTTCTTCGCGGGTCTTCGTGATACCCGTTTTCCAGAAGTGATATGTGCCGTCCTCCTTATACATTTCAGTGGCTGCAGCATCTATGGCTATCCTGAAGTCGTCACCCGGTCTGTAGCCCGCCTTCTCCACTGCTTCAAGGATTACTTTGATCGCCTCCTCGTCATTTTTGAGGTCAGGCGCAAAACCTCCCTCATCACCGACGGCAGTCGAATATCCCTTGTCGCTCAGTACTTTCTTCAGGTTGTGGAACACTTCAGCACACATCATCAGTGCATTTTTGAAGCAATCCGCTCCAACGGGCATTATCATGAATTCCTGTATGTTGACACTGTTATCTGCGTGCTTGCCGCCATTTATGATATTCATCATCGGCACCGGAAGCGTTTTTGCATTCACACCGCCGATATACTGATAAAGGCTCAGACCAAGAGCCTCCGCAGCAGCCTTTGCTACTGCCAGTGAAACCCCTAGGATCGCATTTGCACCGAGCTTCCCTTTGTTATAGGTACCGTCCAGTGCAATCATTTTTCTGTCCACGGCTACCTGATCGAACACATTCATTCCTTCGATCTCGGGAGCTATTATCTCATTTACATTTGCAACTGCATTCAGCACGCCCTTGCCAAGGTATCTCCCCTTGTCGCCGTCCCTGAGCTCCACCGCTTCAAAAGCACCTGTGGATGCTCCTGATGGCACTGCTGCGCGCCCCACGAATCCGCCCTCGGCTATGACCTCCACTTCGACAGTAGGATTGCCCCTTGAATCGATTATTTCACGCCCAAAAACGCTTTCGATTTCCAGATACTGTTTCATAGAACATACTCCTTTCATCATCCATACTGGGTTTTATATCATAAAGCCTGTCCAATCAGGATCGTACACTGCCTGATCGTTGGCATGTCAAACCTGTCTCAATATTCCATTCCATATTATACCACCCATGTGATCGCGTGTCCACGGGACAAACTCATTCGGTATATTTTATCCACAAAAAGCAAAAACAAAACAAAAATCACCCCTAATCACCCCTTGAATCGTGAAAAATACTCCCCTTTATATCCAGTTATTATGATACCATTCAATACAGTCAGTAAAAATGCAATGAAAGTTCCTGCTAAATTCACAAAGTCCGGAAAATGCCATCCGGAATAATAAGGAGGATCTTGATGCCGGTCAGGAGAATAATTTCGTTCATATTGATCTTTACATTCATTCTGTCGCTCTTTGCAGGTTGCTCACTGAAACGAAAGGAAAAGAAAGAGGATCCGCTGTCCGAAACATCACAAGGCCAATCAGGTCCTGGCGGGACACAGCCAGGCGGCACCGGTACGCTGCCGGCAGGCCACCTGTT
>DGEE01000120.1 GCA_002385815.1 Hungateiclostridiaceae bacterium UBA3934 | reverse complement strand
AGATGTGTATAAGAGACAACACTTATGCTGTCCATGAATCCTTTTGCTTCTTCAACTATTTGTCTGCCAAGGACCGGTATCAGTTCTTCTTCTTTCTCATGAGCTATTATGGATACGCCCTCCAGGCCGGCATGTTTTGTAATGACAAGACTGTCACCGGCTCTGGCGCCGCTGGTACTTATGATCTTGTCCTTAAGGCATTTGCCAACAGCAGTACAGGATATGACGAACCGGTTCACAACATTGGTTATTTCCGTGTGACCGCCGAGGATATCCACATTAACAGACCTGGCAGCTTCTGCAAACTGGTCCATGATGATTTCCAGTTCTTCCTCTGAGGAGCCTTCAGGGCATAAAATCGTAGCCAGAAGTCCAAGAGGCTCAACCCCACAGGCAGCAATGTCATTGCAGTTGATATGTACGGCCAGCCTGCCTATCTCCCTGGCTGTCCCGGTGATTGGATCACATGACAGTACACAGGCGTATTCACCAAAATCTATAGCAGCACAATCCATACCTATGCCCGGGCTTATCAGAATATCGTCATGTACCTTTTTTATTTTGCTGAAAACCAGTCTTTCAAGCACATTACCTGGTAATTTCCCTGTATCCATACGACCTCCGTCATTTTAGCTTTTCCTTGACCAGTTGGTATTGTTCTCTTGCAGCCTCTATAAGTGCTGGTTTCTTCCTCGCTTCTTCTGAACTGATGAGTCTGCTGAACCATTTTACGGCTTCGCTGTAATTGCCGACTCTGAAATTGAGTTCGCCGATCATATATACACAGGTGCTTTCATCGAGCTTGTCAACGGGGAAAGATTCCTTCTCATACACTTCTGTATAATATTCCAATGAATGCCGGATGAATTTCAGTTCTTCTTCTTCATCACCCTTATATCTGTACAGCCAGGCGATCCTGAGGCATGCCTTGGCAAAATCGATGGCTTTTGCGCCTCTGTAATCGTGACTTATGAGGACAAGCTTGAAGGCTTCTATCGCCGTGTCGATGTCTCTCTCTCCACTCAGGCTGTGTTTATTCCATTTTGGCATCAGCCTGTTCCTGAGGATGTCGGCTTCATTATGAGAAATCTCTTCAAACTTGTCTGCCTGGTTGGCATATCCGCAGTTTTCACAGACCCAGGCATCATAGTATATGGGATTGATGTCCTCATAATGGACGCAGAAATCGGAATCCCTGCTCTTGACCTTGGTGGCCCTGGCTTTCACTTTTGTTGCCTGGAACTTTTTTGAGCAAACAGGACATACAACTTCTTTATTATACAGACCTTCTCTCATCATGACCCCTCATTCTTTTACCCTCTATTTGACCCGGCATATCAGAATGATCTGCCGGAATAACAGCCGATAATAATTAATCAACCGGCATTTCCTGAGAAATATATTGGTACCAGATATCGCTGCTTACCCTTGTGATCCCCTGGACAGGCTTGTAATAATCCTCATAAAGCTTTTCACGTCGTTGCAGTACGCCGTTTTTATATGTTTCTCTGTACAATATGACTCTTATGCCGTTTATCGGTTTTCGTTCAACGATCCTCTGATTGGGCTCAAGTGTCTTGTCCAATACTATTTTCTCAGGTTTCGGCTTGTAAGTTCCGATGGTCCTGGTTTTCAGCCTGAACTCGATTCCATCCTCCCGTTTTTTGCCCAGTATGCTTACATGCAGTTTGTTTCCCTTCACATATGCATTTATCAGGATCGGGTATCCCGAATCGTTTTTAAACTTGAAATCTATTGAGCTTTCAGTGATAGTAGCATCCCTGCCGGGGCTGATATATGTCAGAGGCATTGAATGGTGTTCCCGCTCTGTGACCTTCAGTCCGGCCAGCAGCACCGAGTTGAACAGTGTGGAAGACACCTGGCACACACCGCCTCCGGTACCGGGGACCAGTTCATTTTTGAAAATGATAGGAGCCTGTTTATATCCATTTGCCAGAGTCCTTGGTCCCAGTTCCCTGTTCATTGAAAACTCTTCGCCGGGCATCAGCAGTATGTTGTTGATCCTGCTGCATGCCAGCCTGATATTGTCAGTCCGATTGACATCATTCCTGTTGAAAGTGGTACTGAAGCTCGAAAGCACAGTATTGATATCTTTGATCTTATCATATGTGACTTTCGGCTCCTTCTCATCCACTATCAGTTCTATATCTCTGAAATCTCTCTTTTTTAAATAATTCTCCACTAATTTCAGATTCGTGTCAACATCAAGCTCCCTGAACGGGACTTCGCGGGTGAACTCGAATTTCCCGCCGGAGTAAGTGACCACTGCGTTTTCAGCCGTGGAATCACACTCCTTTTTTATTTTTTCAAGTATGTCCCTGAGCTTATCTCTGTCGAAGCTCTCCTCTACTTCAAGCTTCAATCCATTTCTCGATAATGACAGTGAATCAAAGAGCTTTCTGAAAATATTGCCTTCCCTTCCGATGTAAAAAGCCTTTTCGACTGCATCATCGACCTTGAAGCTATAGTCTATATCACTCAGTCTGATATCCCATTTACTTTCTTTATATGTCAATGTCAGCTTGTCAGTGTCGTAGTATCTCTTTAATTCTTCTGTCACACGATTTTTTGCAGCCTCAGAGGTCAGCCATGAAACGTCAGTCTGCTCAATACTTATACCTTTGCGGATAGTATCTCCTGTATATTTGTACGACAGGATCAGAAAGGCGGCCGTTACAGCAGCTATTACCATTACCGCAGCATATACAAACCATTTCAGGCTTTTCCTGCGTGAGACCGTCATTGACAACAACCTTCCTAAATACTATGTGGATATAATATATTGTTGTCATAACGGTCTGTCATACATGCGTGGAATTACTCTCCAATGACGACTGTCTCTGTATCTGCGATGGCGCGTTCAATCATTGCATCAAGACTGAGCCTGCCTTCCAGCTCTTTTATTTCCTCAAGCCCTGGCCTGGTTTTAGGGTGCTTTGCCACGAAAACTGTACAGCAGTCCTCATAGGGCAGGATCGAGGTTTCATACGTATCGATCCTTCTCGCGGTCTCTATGACCTCATTTTTATCCATACCGATCAAGGGTCTGAACACGGGCATCCTGACAGCTTCATTTGTAACTGCTATCGCTTCCACAGTCTGGCTGGCCACCTGCCCGAGACTTTCGCCGGTGATGAGTGCTTTGGCACCGTTTTCAGCGGCAATCTTTTCAGAAATCTTCATCATTGCTCTGCGCATCAGTACGGTAAGGTGCTCCTCAGGACACTTATCATTGATATCCAGTTGGATTTCTGTAAAAGGTACTATGTGAAGCCTGATACGATGGCAATATCGCGACAGTATCCTGGCAAGTGCAATCACCTTATCCTTCGCACGCTCGCTGGTATAAGGGTAAGTATGGAAATGAACAGCCTCCAGCTCCATTCCTCTTTTAGCCATCATCCATCCTGCCACCGGACTGTCTATTCCTCCTGAAAGCAGAAGCATGGCTTTTCCGCTTGTACCTACCGGCAGACCGCCGAATGCCGGGATTATATCACAATATATGTAGGTACTGTCCCTGACCTCAACATAGAATATGAAGTCCGGATCATGCACATCCACTTTCAGACCGGGAACATTTTTCAGCAGATATCCGCCGAGCTGTCTGCATATCTCAGGCGACTGTATGGGGAAATTCTTATTGCCCCTCTTTGCTTCTACCTTGAACCCCACAGATGCTTCTGATGTTTCTTTCATCCTCATCGGACCCTTTGCAGCTGCATGTCTGTTCAGCTTTGTCATATAGTTGCGGACCATCTCGACAGAGTGCTTTTTGATTTCTTCAAAATCTGTTTTGATCTTCCATACGATACTCACAGATATGATTCCCATTACATTAACAAGCCTTGTAACAGCATTCTCGAAATCGAAATCATCCTGCCTGGGTTCAATGAATATCCTTGCCTGTGAACGTCTGACAGATATTTTACCAAGCCCGTACAACGATTGCTTAATATTTTTTATGAGCCTGTCTTCGAACATGGGCCTGTTCAAACCCTTGAGTATAATCTCTCCATATCTGACAAGTATGACTTTCTCCATTACTTCCTCCCGGGTCTCTTTTTTCTGCTTATATCTATTACCGGAATGATATCCTTCAATGCATCAACTGTCAACCTTATCTCATCTTCAGTATTCTGATTCGAAAAGCTGAACCTGATTGCACCGTCTATCAGTTCAGGAGCAATACCCATTGCCGTCAGGACATGGCTCCTGCTCTTTTTATGTGATGAGCAGGCTGAACCGGTCGAAACAAATATCCCTCTTTGCTCCAGATGATGAAGCAGCACTTCGGCCCTGACATTTTCAAAAGAAATGTTTACTATATGGGGCAAAGCGTCATCTGGCGAATTGACACAGTATGAAATATCGGAAGAAGCAAGCTCACTGATCAGCAGCTCTCTCAGACCAACCGCTTTTCTGAAACTCTCATCAATTTTTTCTGTGGTCATACTGGCTGCCAGACCGAAGCCTGCGATTCCCGGCACATTCTCAGTCCCCGAGCGTAGCAGTGTCTCCTGGCCTCCTCCGTAAAACAGCGGATTTATCCTTACCTTTGCTGAAACATATAAAGCACCGACTCCCTTGGGGCCGTGAATCTTATGTGAGCTGACAGACATCAGGTCTATGCCTGCTCTTACAGGATACAGCGTTATCTTGCCGAAAGCCTGTACTGCATCTGCATGTATCACTGTCTGAGGATTCAACGAATCTCTGATCGATGATATTTCTTCGATATCCTGTATCGTACCCGTTTCATTATTGACAAGAACGATGCTGATAAGTGCAGTATCCGGCCTTATTTTTTCCTCCAGTTGCCCGGTCAGAATCCGGCCCTTTTCATCCACATCCAGAAAATCCACGCTCCATCCCCTGCTTCCGAGATGGCGGAAAACTTCCAGCACAGAGGGGTGTTCGATGCTGGTGGTAATGATGTGCCTGCCTTTTCTGGGGTTTGCCTCAAGGTATCCAATGATCGCCAGGTTATTGGATTCAGTACCGCCGGATGTGAAATACACTTCCGACGGCCGGACACCAAGAAGATCGGCTATCGTCTCACGAGAGGCCGAAACCAGCCTTTCGGCTTCTATGCCCTTTGTATGCAATGATGACGGATTGCCATACTTCGTAGAAGCTATCGTGGCCATCAGCGATGTTACTTCATCATATTGTCTGGTTGTTGAGCTGTTGTCCAGATATATTTCAGATCCCATATCATACCCCTTGAATGTCTGTGTTGTGTTGCAATGATGCAATTTGTCCCGGGCGACTCATTGCTGCATCTATTCTTATTATGTCCAGACTGAGCTGATGCAAAATATCAGCCTTGTCCTTCCTAATTATAGCACACTCTTCCTCAAATGTTGCAGTCATTCATTCGGTTATGGTAAACTTATGCTGTATTATGTAAAACAACATTTTCAGGGGGCAAAATGCTTGACTTTTTAAAGAAAAATATCAATTTCATAGGCTTCTTGATTTTGTTTTCCATGATAATTTCTTTATCAGCATTTTCATATGCTCAATATGTTTCAAACAGTCAAAATGCGGTTGACAAATCACTCCCATTTTCTTATGTGCCTGAAAACAGTTATGCTTACGAGCCTATACACAGGCTAAGAAGTATGGGTGTGACGCAAGGTATAGGAAGCAACAGATTCGGTTACGGTCGTACGATAACAAGAGCTGAATTTATCACAATGCTGATAAATCTTCTGGACCTTGACGGTGAAGTTCCACAGCAGGGCTCTTTCTCTGATAACATGGACCCGAAAAAGTTCTATTTCAGGCCCATAGAAACAGCCCTTAAAAACGGAATAATCACAAATGAGACAGACTCCTTCAGGCCTGGCGATCCCATCACCCGTCAGGATGCAGTAGTAATGATAATAAACAGCCTCGGCTACGGCAAGCTGGCTGGCAGGCTGCATTATTTTGAACCTCCATACGAAGACGTGTCTGAATACACAGGTTATATCACCATAGCAAAGGATTTTGGGATAATAAGTGAAGCATCTGCATTCAATCCCAACAACAGTCTACTGAGGGAACAGGCAGCGGCGATGTTGGTGCGGATGCTTGGGGTCATGGAGAGAAAAATCAACAGTCTGAATGCATTTTACGCCATAAGCTCTTCACCTCAAAGCGATAAGATACCTGATCTCACTTCTGTGTCTTTTGGATGGAGCAGTCTGGGCTATGACGACTCTGACGGAAACATCATCCTCAATATGTCACGCACTGAGCTGGGTCTTAATGATTTTTATCTGCCCACAGGATTCAGCAGCAGACTCAAAGCGGCCAAAGAAGCAGGTGTGCCAACTTTTTTGATGGTATATGCTGATCAGTCAGTTAAAATAAAGGATCCTGTCACAAACGAAGTACACGGACTTCCTGAATACATATTCAATAATGACGAATTAACTGAAAAAGTCATCGACGATATCACAAACGCCCTTGAAAGCGTGACACGCGGCAACGAAACAGGTTCATTCGATGGCGTGGTCATCGATTTTGAGGGTCTGAGGGGCGAAAGTGCGAAAAATGGCTTCAACAAGTTTCTCAAAAAGCTGAAAGACAAACTGGATCTTCATGAAAAAAAGCTCTTCGTTGCCGTACACCCGCTGATACACCCCAGGAGGAGCTCTTCAAGCATTGACGGCTATGATTACAGAACTATCGGCGAACTGGCTGATAAAGTGATATTGATGGCTCATGACTATGATGCCAAACGCCTTACCAGGGCCGAGATGGAACGCGGTGTAACCATCACCCCGCTAACCCCTCTCGAAGACGTGTATTTCGCTCTCCATGCGATAAGCGACAGCACTAACGGTGTTCAGGACAAAAATAAGATAATGCTTCAGATTTCATTCGACTGGACAGTCTGGAAAAAGCAAAACGGTAAAACACTTAATCAGGTGCCCCTGAGATATAATCTTGAAAACTTCCTGAAGCTCCTTGACAGCGACAAAGATATCTCCTATCACTATCATGAGGATTATGAGAACCCATACTTGAAATATACAGATGACTCAACAGGTGTCGAATATACTGTATGGTATGAAAACAGCAGGAGTGTATTGGCTAAGATAAAGCTGGCAAGGCATTTCGGAATCGATGGCATATCACTCTGGAGACTGGGGCTGATACCTGACGGGTCTGATCCTGAACAAAACACCCCCGGCATGGATGTCTGGCAATCGCTGCTGGCCGAGATAAGTAACTGATCTGTCATAACGGCATCTTTATGATGTCGCCTTCGTAAATGGTGGAGTTATCCATACCATTGACAGCCTTGATCTTCTCTATGTATTGTCTTATATCTGAACTGCCGCGGTATTCCTTCGCCAGATCCCAGAGAGTATCTCCCTTTTGAATGACCACCGTCTCATATGCATATTCTGAGTCTGCACCACTGGCTGCCGCTGCAAATATCACGACAGAAATCAATACTGTAAGAACTGCCAGAAACAAGTTGAAACGTTTGCGGTTTTTTAAAACATACTTCTTTCTCATGACATCCTCCTGCAGAACATGTGTTCTAATGCAATTATAAACGAACATGTGTTCCTTTGTCAATACTTATCCGAACATTTGTTTGACAATTTTATTCTTTTTTAATATAATGTTTTCAGTGGATATATTTACTGGGCAACAATACAAAAGGGGTGTATGGAATGGGTAAAAAGCTTACTGAAAAGCAACAGCAGATCCTGGATTTCGTAAACAGGCAGGTCGAGGAAAAGGGATATCCTCCGTCAGTAAGGGAAATATGCAGCGCAGTTGGATTCAAATCCACATCTACAGTTCATGGTTATCTGGAAAAGCTCAGAAAAAGCGGGCTGATAGCAAAAGACCCTACGAAGCCCAGAGCTATCAGGGTTATTGGAGGAGCCAGGAATACACCCCGAAACGAAAATGAGCCTCAAAAGAATTATTACTCCGGAAAAGAGCTGGTCGATGTGCCGATAGTTGGTAAAGTTACAGCCGGACAGCCCATCCTGGCTGTCGAAAATGTAGAGGACACTTTCCCGTTGCCTGTAGACTATGTTCAAAATAACACTGCGTTCATGCTGAGAGTCCAGGGTGACAGTATGGTCGAGGCAGGAATACTGGACAGAGATCTGGTCCTGGTAAAACAGCAATCCACAGCCAATAACGGCGATATAGTCGTGGCACTGATCGGTGATGAGGCTACCGTCAAGACTTTTTACAGAGAAAAGGATCATATAAGACTTCAGCCTCAGAACATGCACATGGATCCCATCATCGTCCGTGACAATATAACTATCCTTGGCAAGGTAATAGGCGTGTTCAGAAAGATGTGACACCACAGAATATAAAACAGGCACTGCACTGGACATTCACAGAGCAGAGCCTGTTTTTTTCTTTTACCGGGATTCACATCGTCAGGAGAATCTTACCTGTTCTCTGATGGTTTCCCTATCCTGAATAATACCGCCTCCGATGAATGCCCGCTTATCGGAGCCTCTTACCAGGTATGAAATGAAGGAGAATAGATACTATATGCTATTCCTTGTTATCATTGAAAATAAAGTTTACCAGTTTCATTGGGCTTATGGTTGAAATGGCGTGTTTGTAAACCAATTGCTGTCTTCCGTCGGTATCCAGTATGACAGTAAAATTGTCGAAGCCCTTTACCAGACCCTTGAGCTGGAAACCGTTGGTAAGGTAAATAGTCACGGGAAGGTGCTCTTTCCTTACCTGATTTAAAAATACATCCTGCAAATTGATATTCGATCTGTTCACCTGACAATCCTCCTCAATGATATATCCTCACGTTCCAACAAGTAAGGATCATTATAATTCTACAAGATTATTCCAAACCTTTCAATACAATGATGAATTATTTTCTCTGCAGTATCTTGTAAATCAGTATCCTCGCCCATATCCAGCCAGATTATTTCCCTTATACGCCTGAACCAGGTCATCTGCCTTTTGGCATAGCGTCTCGTGTTCCGTTTCAATGTTTCAACAGCTTCATCCAGCGAACACTCCCCTTTCAGAAAGGGCAATATTTCCTTATATCCGATGGCCTGCATCGCAGTTCCCCTGTCAAAACCCATCTCAACCAGGCGCCTGGTCTCATCCACCAGTCCTTCCCTGATCATTTTGTCGACTCTCTCGTTTATGCGTCTGTACAATATCTCCCTGTCCCACTTCAATCCGAAAACGATATATTTGTAAGGAGGAGGTTCGATCCTTGACGTCCTTATGTGCTCCGATATCGTCTTTCGCGTGTGGGTATAGACCTCTATAGCCCGGATTATCCTTTTTGTGTCGTTCTCATGTATCCTGGATGCCGCCTCCGGGTCGATCTCAAGGAGCTTTTCGTACAGATGCCTGCTTCCGTGCTGTTCTGCTTCAGTCTTCAACGATTCTCTCAGGCTTTCGTCACAGATGGTTTCAGAAAAATTTATGTTATAGATAAGGGAATTTAAGTATAAACCTGTTCCGCCTGTGACTATTGGGCGCCTGCCATCCTTTATCACTGCTGATATGCATTCGAGGGCTCTTTCTTTGTATCTGGCGACACTGTAGTTTTCATCCGGTTCCACTTCATCCATCATATAATGCCTTATGCCGGACATTTCCTGTTCAGTGGGCTTTGCAGTGCCGATATCCATATATTTGTATATCTGCATCGAATCAGCAGATACTATACTGCCATTTATGCGCTTTGCCAGTTCGACAGACAAGCTGGTCTTTCCGGATGCAGTAGGGCCTGCTATAACGACTACAGGCTCCATGCTGGTCTCCCCTTTCTATCTGACAATTGTACCCAGTAGCTTTTTGATTTATACTATCCGCTTGAACAATTTTTCCAGATCGTATCTTCGTATTTTATATATGGCAGGTCGCCCGTGCGGACATGTATAAGGATTTTCGAGAGCTGAAAGCTCATCGAGCAGCGCCCATATCTCTCTTTCGTCCAATCTATCGTGAGCTTTCACCGCTGATTTGCATGCCATCCTGTAAATGGCTCTGTCGGCCAGCAAGCTCCTGTCAGTACTGCCTTCACTCATCAAAAAGTCAAGTATCTCTGTGAAGCATTCCCTGATATTCGTATTTTCATCTAACAGCGGCGCAGATCTGATGATGACGGAATTTGCTCCGAAGCTTTCATATGTGAAACCAAGCTTTTCGAAAAAGTCTGTTTCACTCATGGCAAACTGATACTCGCTGCCTGTAAGGTCAACATGAACTGATGACAACAGCATCTGTGACAAAGGCTTTTCCTCGCCATATGCTCTTCTGAGTTTCTCATACCTGATCCTTTCATGCGCAGCGTGCTGGTCCAGCAAAAACAGCTCATCTGCTCCTTCCAGCAATATGTAGGTAGAGAATAACTGACCTACTATTCTGGTATTGTCAAAGAGCTTTAAGCTATCCGACATATCACATGTTTCAATCTTATCCGTTTTTCTGCTGTCGTCGGGAGAAATGACATTGGTGTCCGTCTCAGTATGGTCGGTCCCGAGAGCACTGTCATGCGCATCTTTAACAAAAACAGCGCTGTTATGCCCATCCGTGTAATCAATATCCTGGCTTGACGGGATTTTCTCAGATTTCTCCCCGGCATCTGTCGCTTTTCCGCTATGGCCATGCCCCACTGTATCCTGCTGCCGGGTTTTCCCGGATATGGCCTCCTGGTATTTCCGGTCCAGCTCTTTTCTGACCCACTCAAATTCCTGCTGTGAGTAAGATGGTTTTCCATACGCATTGATTTCAGTATAAGTCTTCATGCCTGCTGATGATTTACCGGCAGACCGCGCGCCTGTTACAGTACTGCCTCTGCTGCCGTAACCTGCTTTGCCACCATGACTGCCGCTTTTTTCAGTTCTATGCAGCGTCCTCACGGTCGAATGAGAGATGAGAGCATTGTTGACAGCGTGGTAAACTGCTCTGAATATATCCTGCTCGTTTGAAAACTTGACCTCCAGCTTTGAAGGATGTACGTTGACATCGATCCTGGACGGATCAATGGAGATATTCAGAACGATAAAAGGATATTTGTTCTTCATCAGGTAAGTGGAATAGGCAGCATCGATGGCTGATGTAACAGTTTTGTTCCTGATATATCTTCGGTTTATATATATGGATTGGTTTACTCGGCTGGAACGGGCTATTTCAGCCAATCCGGCAAATCCGGTGATCCTGATGTCCCCGTCCTCATAATCGACATCTGCCAGATGTTTTGCCGTTTCAGCGCCATATATGCTGAAGATCGTGCTTTTCAGATCCCCGTTGCCCGGAGTGTGCAAAACCTTCCTGCCATTATTCGTCAGCATGAAGGATATTTCCGGATGCGACAAGGCGATACGGTTGAGGATATCCGCTATGTATCCGGCTTCTGTTGCATCCTTTTTCAAAAACTTGTATCTTGCAGGGGTGTTGAAAAACAGTTCACTCACAGTTATGGAAGTGCCGGCTGGACAACCGGCAGGCCTCACTTCCTCCGGAACACCTCCTGAAACCGTTATGCTCACACCCTGGACGCTGTCATGGGTCCTGGTAAGCATATGGACCTTTGAAACGGCGGCAATACTGGCTAATGCCTCACCGCGGAAGCCCATGCTCGTTATCGCTCCAAGGTCGTCAGCCCGCCTTATCTTGCTGGTGGCGTGGCTTTCAAATGCCATTGCCGCATCATCCTCCGACATACCGCTGCCGTTGTCCGTGACTTTCATAAAGGAAATGCCACCATTGCGTATCTCCACACTTATAATATCCGCGCCGGCATCGATAGAATTCTCTACCAGCTCTTTCACCACTGAGGCTGGTCTTTCCACCACTTCGCCTGCGGCTATTTTGTTTACTGTATTTTCATCCAGGATAATTATCTTTCCCATATTCAACCCTTTCTTGCTTTCAACTGGAGTCTGTACAGAATATTCAGGGCATCCAGCGGCGTCAGAGTCGATATATCCACTGAAATCAACTCTTCCAGCACTTCTTTGGCTGTTTTGCCCTCATTGTCCTCAGGAATAAAGAACTCCACCTGTCCCTCCAGCACTTTTTTCATGCGCCGCGACTTTTTCTTGCTTATATCAGCTTCCTCGAGCTCCCTGAGAAGCTCTTTCGCCCTGTCAGTCACTGACCGGGGAAGCCCTGCCAGCTTAGCTACCTGAATGCCGTAGCTGCCATCCGCACCTCCGCGCATGATCTTCCTCAGGAAAATTACATCCTCTCCTTCCTCCCTGACGGCAATACAGTAATTCTTGATGCCCGGGAGTTTGCCTTCCAGTTCAGTGAGTTCGTGGTAGTGTGTGGCAAAGAGCGTCCTGCTCCCCACTTTTTCCTTGTCCGATATGTATTCTATCACCGACCATGCTATGCTCAGGCCGTCAAAAGTGCTGGTGCCCCTTCCTATCTCGTCGAGTACGAGCAGACTTCTCTCTGTGGCATTCTCCAATATGGCTGCTACTTCAGACATCTCCACCATAAATGTACTCTGGCCTGCAGCCAGATCATCAGAAGCGCCTACCCTGGTGAATATTCTGTCCGTTATGCCGATAACAGCAGAATCAGCAGGCACGAAGCTTCCTATCTGTGCCAGCAGCACGATGAGTGCCACCTGTCTCATATAAGTGGACTTGCCGGCCATGTTGGGTCCGGTTATGACGGCCAGCCTGTTTTCATCCATGTCCAGTAATGTATCATTTGGCACAAAAGCGCCGGTTTCAAGTGTCTTCTCGACTACAGGGTGCCTGCCGCCTTCGATCTTTATGATGCCGTTATCAGTAACAGTTGGCAGACAGTAATTTTCACGATCGGCAACTTCAGCCAGAGAGCAGATAACATCAAGTTCGCATATGCATTGTGCAGTCTGCTTTATCCTCGATGTCTGGGCTGCGACTTCAGAACGGATATCGGCAAATATCCGGTATTCCAGATCCACAACTCTGCTTTCGGCTCCAAGGACTGTCTCTTCGATTTCTTTCAGTTCCTGAGTGATATACCTTTCACAGTTGACCAGTGTCTGTTTCCTGATATATTCCTCTGGAACGAGATGCAGATTGGATTTGGTGACCTCTATATAGTAGCCGAATACCTTTGTATAACCTATCCTGAGATTCCTGATCCCGGTTTTCTCCCGTTCACTGGCCTCAAGGGACAGTATCCACTGTTTGCCATTGGATGCAGCATCCCTTAGTTTATCCACCTCTTCATCATAACCGGATTTTATGATCCCGCCCTCCTTAACAGAAACCGGAGGGTCGTCAACGATGGATCTCTCTATCAACCCTGATATATCCTCCAGATCATCCATCAATGCGTTGTTTTGCTTCAAAAGATCCGATTCGCAGCATGACAGTATCTTTCTGATGAATGGTATCTGACCAAGTGAATTCTTTAAGGCTATCAGATCCCTGCAATTGGCATTCCCCAAAACTATCCTGCTGATCAGTCTTTCGATGTCATAAACCCGCTTGAGGAGTTCACGCAGCTCCATCCTGACCATGAACTTGTCCTTCAGCTCTGCCACTGCTTCAAGTCTTCCGTTTATGTCTTCGATATTGACCAGGGGCTGTTCCACCCATCTTCTGAGTGTCCTTGCTCCCATTGAAGTCATAGTTTTGTCCAGCACCCATAAAAGAGAGCCTTTGCGGGATTTCTCACGCATCGTTTCAGTCAGTTCCAGATTCCTTCTCGTAGCCATATCCAGTATCATATATTCTTCCAGCTTATAGGGTACGATCTGTTGTATATGGCTGAGGCTGGCTTTTTGCGTCTGATCGAGATAATACAGCAGGGCACCTGCGGCATTGACAATCAGTTCGCTTTCTTCCCCGGGGATAGCAGGTGATCCGAGACGCTGGCTCAGCAGGTCAAAACAGAATTCGTCATCAAAATACATGTCATCCAGTTGAGAAATGTAGGCATCGAATTTGGCTGCCAGTTGTCCGGCTGCTGCCTTTGAATCATAAAAACCGCGGTTTGTGATAATCTCGGCAGGTGAATATTTTGCTATTTCATCAAGCAGCTTGGTCAGCGTATTCCCCCATGTGATCCTCGTTGCCGCAAAATAACCTGTGGAGACATCCACTGCTGCAAGTCCATACATGTGCTTTTTAGCATAGATCGAAACCAGATAATTATTTCTCTTTTCATCCAGCATCGTCATATCCGTGACAGTCCCGGGAGTCACTACCCGAACGACTTCACGTCTGACGATGCCTTTTGCCTGCGAAGGGTCTTCCATCTGTTCGCAAACCGCTACTTTGTATCCTCTCTGGACCAGCCTGGCAATGTATCCGTCCACTGAATGATAAGGCACTCCGCACATCGGTGCCCTCTCTTCCAGACCGCAGTCCCTTCCGGTCAATGCTATCTCCAGTTCCCTGGACGCAACCACTGCATCGTCAAAAAACATTTCATAAAAATCGCCAAGTCTGAACATCAGGATGCAGTCTCTGTACTGCTCCTTAATGTCCAGATATTGCTGCATCATTGGGGTAAGCGCCAAAAAAATCGACCTCACTTATGCTTGAAAATACGAATCCGATGTCTCTGTTTTCATACCAGTGTGCCATCAAGTGACCATGTGCCGGTTTTGTCTATCTTCACTCTGACCAGCCTCCCGGTCAGATCAGCACTTCCCTTGAAATTCACTATCTTATTTGTTCTCGTACGTCCGGTCATCATATCGATATTGTTCTTACTGTGTCCTTCTGTCAGCACTTCTGTGACTGTACCGGCAAGCTTGCTGTTTATCTCATTACTGATCCTGTTCTGGATGTTCAGCAATTCTTCGAACCTCTTTTTCTTCACTTCTTCACTTACCTGATCAGTTTTCCTTGCAGCAGGCGTACCTGTCCTTCTTGAATAAAGGAACGTATATGCATAGTCGAATCTGATATTTTCAACCAGGTCCAGAGTATCTTCGAAGTCTTCATCAGTCTCTCCGGGAAAACCAACGATGATATCCGTAGTAATTGATATGCCTGGTATGTGTTCCCTGACCTTTTGCACCAGTTCGAAATAGTGCTCCCGTGAATATCTGCGGTTCATTTCTGCCAGTATCCTGCTGCTCCCTGCCTGGACCGGCAGATGCAGATGCTCGCATACCTTATGGCAATCTCTCATAGCATATATCAGCTCATCTGACAGATCCTTGGGATGAGAAGTCATAAACCGGACTCTTTCTATGCCATCTATTTCCTCAAGTCTGTGCAATAGCGCTGCAAAACTGGTGCCATCCTTCCTGTCCAGGCCATAGGAGTTTACATTCTGACCCAGCAGAGTGATCTCTTTATAGCCCTGACGGGCAAGAAACCTTGCCTCATCAAGGATATCAGAAACCATCCTGCTCCTCTCGCGTCCCCTGACATGCGGAACGATACAATATGAGCAGAAGTTATTGCAACCATACATGATAGTCAGCCATGCCTTCACGCTGTGCTCACGTCTGACAGGAAGCCCTTCGGCTATGTAGCCGTCACATGAGCTGATGTCAGCAACAGCAGCGTCACCTGTCACAGCCCTGTACAAAAGCTCCGGGAATTTGTGCAGATTATGAGTCCCGAAAATCAGGTCAACATGCCTGTATTTCTCAAGAATATGCTCAACGACCTCTTTCTGCTGCATCATACAGCCGCATACAGCAATGACCAGCCCGGGCCTGCGGGATTTCAGCGGCTTCAGCGCACCGAGATGTCCGTAAACCTTGAGTTCCGCATTTTCTCTGACACAACATGTATTGAACAGTATCAGGTCGCATTCGTCCATCTCATCAGTGCGTATGTATCCCATGGATTCCAGCATACCCGCCAGCTTCTCCGAATCATTCTCGTTCATCTGACAACCAAAAGTGCTGATCAAATATTTCTTATCGGCTCCGGGATTCAGTTCCCTTACGGAATGCATGAACGCTTCCTGCCTGGTTATTTCATCTTCAGTTACTAAGGTGCTTCCTCTGTTCGCCAATTCCTGCCTCCCGCAATCAAGGTAAAGGGACAGATCTCTGCAGTTGCTCTCTTGTGCAGAGCTGAGAAATGTCCCTTTCGTCAATTATCATTATACCATTTAGCCAAAAGGCCATCAATTTTTTCATTCAGCATATCCACATCGGCATACCGGTATGCATTGTTGTTCAAGCCATACTTTTCTTTCAATTTCAATATCCTGGCAACACTCTCGTCGATCCTGCATTCGTCGATCATGCCTGCTTCAACAGCATTCCTTACCGCATCCATTGCCTCCTCCTGCTTGTCACGACCATGACAAACCAGTAAGATATCACAACCGGCTATAACTGATCTGACAGCAGCGTCTCCGATTTCGAAATTATCTGTAATGGCTCTCATTGTCAGATCGTCTGTAATCACCACGCCGTCAAACCCTGAATCTTTTCTGAGAAGCCCGTTTATAACAGCACCTGACAGCGATGCAGGCAATCGCGGGTCCACTGCGGTGACCACTATGTGCGCTGCCATCACCGCCTCCGCTCCTTCATCGACAGCTCTTCTGAAGGGCACGAGTTCTCGCTCCGACAGCAGGTCCATTCCCTGGCTTATTATCGGCAAACCAAGGTGAGAGTCAATGTCTGTATCTCCATGTCCTGGAAAATGCTTTACCACAGGAATAATCCCAGTATCACGTATCCCTTTCATCATCTGTATACCATGTTTTGATACCGATTGGGCATTTGTCCCGAAGGCTCTGTCGCCTATTACTGTATTATCCGGGTTGCTCAGGATGTCAAGAACAGGGGCAAAGTCCATATTGAAGCCGAAGATCCTGATCCTCTCTGCAAGGATTTTGCCTGTTTCATATGTGGCCGTTTCATTGTCCAGTTCACTTACAGACATGGCGGAGGGCATTGCACGCAACTGATCAGGCAGTCTGCTGATGCGTCCTCCTTCCTCATCCACAGAAATAAAGAGCGGAATATTTCCATCGTTTGCAGTTTTTAAATCGTTTATGAAAGTGAGAAGCTGGTCAGCATCTGTTATATTGTGTCTGAACAGAATAAAGCCGCCGGGCAGCCTGTCCGCCACGAGGCGCTTAATATCTTCATCGATATACGTGCCTTCCAGCCCTATTATGAACATCTGTCCGATTTTTTCATCGAGGGTCATTCTGCTGAGCCTTGTCCGGATGGTTTCGTCAATGTCTGTGTCCTTGCCATCCCCGGTACTGACGCCCCCGTCATTTTTTTCATTGCCATCAGGCAACTGTTCTTCGCCGTCAGTATCTTTTTCTGACGGGTCTCCTGCCGGGGTCTCTGTTCCGTTTCCTTCCTGTTCTGCCGGATAACCATCATCTCTTTTACCTGGCAAAGAACATCCTGCTGCCATCGATAATATCATAACTATCAGTATAAAAACCGCTGTTGTTTTCACTGTCCGTCACCTGTATTACATCATCATCTGCCGCCTTTGCCGGCAGGTCTCCATCTGTTGCTGCATTCCACATTGATCAGCGTATCATTTGTATATTCCTTTTTCGATACATAATCTGGCCCGCTCTTTAGTCCTTTCGTCTGACTTCATGGCATTTTCGATGAATTCGGGATGTTCTGCCAGAAACGTCTTCATTGAACCATGCGGATCCGCAGTATATTTCAAAAGCATATCGTATTGAGCAGCGCTGATGCTGTTCATTTCAAGGGCCTTGTCGAAAAAGTCCCTGTCTACGGACACCATGGCAAAGGAGCAAACATCGTGGCTCTCAAGAAGTTCAGCGCCGCCTTGCTTCCTGTCGATGATTACCACAGTACATGTCATCTGGCCGCATATGTTTTTTATTGCCGGTATCCATGCCCTTTCATAGCTTGAGGCCTTAGTGATCAGATCCGCAATGTGGAGCACCCGTCCTCCGTTTACCGAATCCGACCTCCTGGTCTCACCTTTTTCTGTAATCACTGCCGACAGATCCTTGTAAATAGTTATATGAGGCTTGCCAAGACCTTTTGCCGCCAGTAGTGAGAAAAACCAGTCCCTTCGCTCTCCGCCGGATATATAATCTATATCATCCACATCGACATTGTCCCTGATAAAATCCAGCAAACTGTCGATAACACCCCTGTAGACAGGATCACCTGCGTATGTCTCTTCCACCTTTGCAAGAACTCTTTCAGGACACTTCAGTTTGTCCTCCCTGACACGATCTATATATTCGAGGAGTTCCATTGCCTTTCTCTCAGAGCCATATAAGAAGTGCGTGTTTATATAGTAGGGTCCGATGGTGCCCGACGTATACCAGAACGGTTCATTCTCCGGACACACTCTGAACGCATTGGTTTCAAAAAGCCATTTTATCAGTTTTTCATTCGGCATTTTCATGTTCCTCCCATCATATCCGGCCGTCTTTCCTTTCCTGTTGACTTCATAGCCTGCACCGCAAGTATTATACTGTTCTGCGGAGAGCAGTGCCGGATAGTAATATTCCTTATTCTTCCCTGCGTGCTTTCTTTTTCCTGTTGTATTCTTCCCACCATTCCTGGTTGACTATGGTTCCCAGGTCACTGCCCAGGTGGGATGAATCTCCTTCGGTCACTATGTTGAAAATTCCATCTTCGTAGTCGATAATGGTTATGGCCGTATTGTCGCACCACTCGACATCCACCATCTCTTCCAGAGTACAGCTTCTGAAATGACATATCATCGCACGTATTGCAGTACCATGTGTTACGATGCACACATTTTTACCTTCATGCCTTTTGATGATAGACATGACTTCATCCAGAAGACGGGTCTGGAATTCTGCCATCGACTCTCCGTTGGGCATTTTCAGCTTATGAGGCTGGTTTTCCCACGCTTCATATTCATCGGGCCATCTCTGCTCAAGCTCTGTCCAGGCAACATCCTCCCAGTCACCGCCATTTATTTCCCGGAGATTTTCTGATGTGTTGACGGTAAGCCCTTTCTTTTCTGCAATATATGCGGCAGTCTGCATTGTCCTTTTGAGATTGCTGGAATATATGACATCCATGTCAGTATCCGTCAGTCTTTCAGCCACACGCATCGCCTGGAGATGACCCTTGTCAGTGAGATCTGAGTCTGTCCAGCCGTGGAAATGCCTTATTTTGTTGCCCACTGCTTCAGCATGCCTGACGAATATCAGCCTGGTCTTCAAGAAATCACCTCTCTGCTTATGTATTCAATACCAGTTTGCCGGTGATATCGGCCGTTCTTTCGAAGCCATGCCTCCTCATATATTCTTCTATACCTTCACATACCTTTATGCAGGCATCGGGATAAACAAGACATGCCGTTCCAACCATTACGGCAGATGCTCCCGCAAGCATGAACTCGACAGCATCCTTGCCGCTGAAAATTCCGCCCATGCCGATTACAGGTATTTTGACAGTCTGACAGACCTCATAGACCATCCTCACAGCCACGGGCTTCACTGCAGGACCTGAAAGACCGCCGGTATTATTTGCCAGTATCGGTCTTCTGGTTTCAATATCTATTGCCATGCCAAGCAATGTATTTATGAGGGAAAGCGCATCAGCACCGGCATCTTCAGCAGCTTTTGCAATGTCGGCTATGCTTGTCACATTGGGAGTAAGCTTGACGATCAGTGGTTTGTTGCAGTATTTTCTCACCAGAGAAGTTATCTCCGCTATACCCTGTGGAGTGTTCCCAAATGCGACACATCCGGCTTTTACGTTCGGACATGATACATTCAGTTCTACCGCATCGATGTCGGCATCTGAAAGTATCTCTGCCATCTCGCAGTACTCCTCTGTCGTATTGCCGGCAATATTTGCTATGATGGCTGTTGAATACTGCCTGAGGAAAGGTATCTCCTCTCTGATGAAACTCCTTACTCCGGGGTTTTGCAATCCGACACTGTTCAACATGCCTGCAGGGGTCTCTGCGACCCTTGGAGGCTTGTTGCCAGCCCTGGGTTCAAGTGTGAGCCCTTTGACACTTATGCCGCCGATCCTGTTCAGGTCCACATATCCGGCATGCTCTCTCCCGAATCCAAATGTCCCGGATGCTGCAATTACAGGATTTTTCATCTTTATTCCGCATATATCCACTGACAGATCTATATTGCTCATCATACCCTCCAGATAATATCTTAACAGATTATTGTGCTACGTTCATATGTGGTCATTGGAAAATCACATCTTCACTGTTGAATACAGGGCCGTCAGCGCACACACGTACAAACTGGCTTCCGCCTTCTTCAGTCCTGGTCTCACAAGCACATGTCAGGCATGCACCAAAGCCGCACCCCATTCTCTGTTCGAGAGATATCTGACAGCGAACATTGTGTTTTTTTGCGATTTCTGTTACTTTCTTCAGCATCGGGGTTGGCCCGCACGCATATATCATATCAAATTCTTCGGATAAAATGTCCCTTTCCAGCATATCAGTCACAAATCCCTTCATGCCGTAACTTCCATCATCAGTTGCAATTTCCAGCGAATTCGATTTTTGCCTGAATTCTTCCTGCAGCACTATATATCCTGATGAGCGGAAACCAAGATATGACCTTTTGACAACCGCTTTGCTTTCATTCAGTAAAAACAGCAGAGGGAATATCCCTATCCCGCCACCTACAACGGCAATTCGGCGATACCCTATATCCAGGTCGAAGCTCCTGCCCAGAGGTCCGAGTATGTCAATAAAGTCACCACTCTTTTTACCCGCCAGTATTTTGGTGCCAGCGCCCTTTACCTGAAAATACAGATCGTAGCGCCCTTTTGCCCTGTCTGTCGAGCATATGCTCACAGGCCGTCTCAGCAGCGTCTGCACCCCTTCGCAACATTTGATATTGACGAATTGCCCTGGTTCGGCATTGGCCGATATGTAGTCCGATGCGACCGTCATCCGGTATATGCCTTCTGTTGCTTTCTCCACACTGATTATCTCTTCCTTGAGCAGTTTTGACATTTGTACCTCCCTATCGATTTATTTTCCAGTGTAAAATTGGTTTAATATAAAATTACAGGTCTTCAACTGAATGTGCTCAGGTCTGTCACATCCGGACTTATGCCCTGCTGCTTCATACGGATACAGCTTAGCACAGCTCTTGCGGTATCAAGTGATGTCAGACACGGTATCGACATTTCAACTGCACGGCGGCGTATTTTGAAGCCATCACGCTCCGGTTGCCGTCCCCTGGTAGGTGTGTTTATCACAAGATCTATCTTGCCTGAAGCTATCAGATCCAGCAGGTTCGGAGATCCCTCACCTATCTTTTTCACGGCATTTGTCGCGATTCCATGGGTATTGAGCATCCTGGCAGTCCTTCCTGTAGCCCACAGCGAAAACCCGAGCTTCTCAAACTGCTCAGCAATTTCTATAAGCTCAGTTTTGTCAGAATCCCTGACTGTCATCAGTATCCCGCCTCCTGAAGACGGAAGCTTCATGCCGGTAGCTAAGATGCCCTTATATAGTGCCTCATGGAAAGTCTTACCTATCCCGAGTACTTCTCCGGTGGATTTCATTTCCGGACCAAGACTTGTATCCACATCATGGAGCTTTTCAAAGGAAAAGACCGGCACCTTGATGGCCACATGGTCCATAGCCCTGTACAGGCCTGTCCCGTATCCGAAATCCCTGAGCTTTTCGCCTGTCATTACCTTCGTTGCAAGATTCACCAAAGGTATCCCTGTTACTTTGCTGATATACGGCACTGTCCTGCTGGACCTGGGATTCACTTCAATGACATAGATTTCATCGTTGTACAGAACGTACTGGATGTTTATCATGCCTATAACATTCAGTGCTTTTGCCAGCCTTTCAGTATAATCCACTATCCTGTCCGTTTGAGATTGGCTGAGTGATAAAGCCGGATAGACTGATATGCTGTCGCCGGAGTGAACACCTGCACGTTCAACATGCTCCATTATTCCGGGGATCAGTATTTCCTCACCATCAGAAATGGCATCCACCTCTATCTCCTTACCCATAAGATATTTATCTATCAGGATCGGGTGCTCCTGCCTGACCCGGTTGATTATCTCCATAAACTCGATGAGGTCATTATCGTTGTAGGCTATCTCCATTCCCTGGCCACCCAGTACATATGAAGGTCGTACCAATACCGGATAAATCAGTTCATTAGCTGCTTCCAGTGCCTGATCGAGTGTAAAGACAGTCCTGCCCTTAGGTCTTGGAATGCCGACCTCCTCCAGAATATTGTCAAATCTCTCCCTGTCTTCGGCTGCATCCACATCCTCAGCCCGTGTTCCGAATATCCTGACACCCATCCTGCTCAACTGATTGACCAGTTTGATCGCTGTCTGACCTCCGAACTGCACGATAACACCCTCAGGATTTTCGTATTCGATGATATTCATAACATCCTCGATGGTCAGCGGTTCAAAATACAGCCTGTCTGCAGTGTCAAAATCTGTACTCACTGTTTCGGGATTGTTGTTTGCTATTATGGTTTCATATCCCTGCTCCTTCAATGCCCAGACGGAATGTACCGAGCAATAGTCGAATTCGATGCCCTGACCTATACGTATAGGTCCGGAGCCAATGACCAGGATCTTCTTTTGCCGGGAATCTGTTGTTTTTCTGCCTTGTCCGTATGTGGAGTAATAATATGGAGAAACTGCTTCAAATTCTTTCGTACAGGTGTCTACTGTCCTGAATGATGCCTTTATGCCTTTTTCATTTCTCATTCTGATGATATCTTCAGTATCACAACCTGTATAGGCGGCTATCACATTGTCTGTGAATCCCATTTCCTTCGCTCTGCGGACATGGTGCTCTTTCAGTGTTTCTTTTGAAAATGTTTTGAGGGATTCTTCCATTTTTACGATATTTAGTACTTTATTCAGGAAATAAGGGTCGATTCTGGTTATTTCATTGATCCTGCCGACTGTTATGCCTCTTCTCAAAGCTTCAGCTACTACGAACAGCCTCTCGTCATCGACATTTGCCAGCATTTTTTCTATCTCTGCAGTGCTGTACTTTTTATAAACAGGCTGTTCCAGCGTGAATATCCCCAGCTCCAGTGACCTCACAGCCTTCATCAGCGCTGCCTCAAAGGAATCACTAATGGCCATTACTTCTCCCGTTGCTTTCATCTGTGTGCCCAGTGTCCTTCTGGCCCTGACGAACTTATCGAAGGGCCATTTGGGGATTTTCAGCACTATATAGTCCAAAACAGGCTCAAAGCGCTCGATCGTCCTGCCTGTGGTCATGTTTCCGATCTCATCAAGTGAATAGCCAATGGCGATTTTTGTAGCAACCCTGGCAATGGGATACCCCGTTGCTTTTGAAGCAAGTGCAGAGGAGCGGCTTACCCTGGGATTGACCTCTATCACTGCGTATTCCATGCTCGTGGGGTGCAGTGCGAATTGCACATTACATCCGCCCTCTATCTCAAGTGCTTTTATGATGTTAATGGCTGCAGTATGCAGCATCTGATATTCCTTCTCAGAAAGTGTCTGACAAGGCGCTACTACTATGCTGTCTCCTGTATGGACACCCACCGGGTCGATATTTTCCATACTGCAGATTGTGACTGCATTCCCCTTTTTATCCCGCATTACCTCGAATTCGATTTCCTTCCATCCGGCAATGCATTTTTCTATCAGTATCTGTCCTACGCGGCTGAGTCTCAGTCCGTGGGAAGCTATCTCGGAGAGTTGCCCGATATTTTCAGCTATGCCGCCGCCGGTTCCTCCAAGAGTGTATGCAGGCCGCACTATTACCGGATATCCTGTCTCTTCTGCAAAGCTCAGGGCATCCTCCAGGGTCGTCACTACCTTGCTGGCAATACAGGGTTCGCCTATGGCTTCCATTGCATCCTTGAAAGCCTGTCTGTCTTCTGCTGTTTTTATCGCTTGTGTTGCAGTGCCCAGGAGTTTGACACACATTTCGTCCAGAAAACCGGACTCTGCCAGCTCCATAGCCAGATTGAGACCGGTCTGTCCTCCCAGTGTCGGCAGCAAGCTGTCAGGTCTCTCTTTAACAATGATTTTCTTAAGTGTGTCCACATCCAGAGGTTCGATATATACCCTGTCTGCCATGTTGGTATCAGTCATTATCGTGGCAGGATTGCTGTTTACAAGCACTACCTCGAGACCTTCCTCTTTCAGTTCACGGCAGGCTTGAGTGCCTGCATAATCGAATTCTGCCGCCTGTCCGATGACTATCGGTCCTGAACCTATAACCAAGACTTTATTGACATCATTACGACGTGACATGCTATTCTCCTTTCGCAGACTTGCACATTATCAGTCATTTTTGTCTTTTTTGCTTTCAAGCGCTCTGCGGATATCTTCTTTCATCCTTAGAGCCTCCTCTCTTGCAGCCTGATCGAAGCTTTCCTCATCGTAACTCTGTGACCAGTGATCAGACCTCCATGCACACATAATGCTTCTGGATGCATTGATAACAGCCCCGAGGCCATCCTCATTGAAAGCGCTGACTGCATCCTTTGCAGTACCTCCCTGTGCACCATATCCCGGTACGAGGAAATACGATCTTTTCATAATCTTTCTGAGCACTCCGGCCTGTTCCGGATATGTCGCTCCCACCACGGCACCAATGCTACTGTAACCACTCTTCCCTACTGCAGCAGTGCTCCATTCATCAACCAGTTCGGCAACTTTCTCATAAATATGTTTCCCATCCTGTGTAATCAGGTCCTGGATTTGCCCCGAAGACTTGTTGGATGTTTTGACCAGTACGAATATGCCTTTCCCTGAAGCACTGCATTCTTCAATAAATGGCTTGACGCCGTCGATACCCAGGTACGGATTGACTGTCAAAGCATCTGCATCGCAGGCAGCAAATTTTTCACCTGCTATTTCTGTTTTTCCAAGATATGCGGCCGAGTACGCCTGTGCTGTAGAGCCGATGTCATTGCGTTTTGCATCCGCTATGACCATCATGCCACGCAACTTTGCATATCTGCACGTTTCAGTGAATGCCCTGATCCCTTCAACACCATACATCTCATAATATGCAAGCTGGGGCTTCACTGCAGGTACAATATCACAGAGCGCATCTATCAATCTTTTATTGAACCATATGATTGCTTCTGCGGCACCGGCAAATCCCTTTCCACATTCGCTGAAGGCCTTTTCCCTGATACTCGCCGGGATATACTCCAGCTTCGGATCAAGTCCGGCTACAGTCGGGTTGTCAAATTTCCTTATGCCGGCGATCAGTTTGTCGATAAACATCGGTACAACTCCTCTACAGTATAATAGTCTCACTTACTACTGGTTTTCCGTTCACTATCGTGCCCCATACTACACCATAAAGATCCATGCCCCCGAATGGCGAATTTTTTGATTTGGATTCGAAGCGTTCGGGCACCACTGTAAATCCGGCATCGATATCCAGGATGGTTATATCAGCTGAACTACCCGGTTCAAGTGTGCCTTTGCTGATCCCCAGCAGCTTTGCAGGGTTTAGACTCATTTTTTCAACCAGCTTCATCATAGTGATGATGCCGGGCTTTACCAGCTTTGTCACTGCAAGGGGCAGTGCGGTCTCAAAGCCCACCATGCCATTTGCTGCAAGATTGAATTCCACTCTCTTTTCATCGATATGGTGCGGGGCATGGTCTGTTGCAATGATATCGATGGTATCATCAGCGATCCCTTCGATGATCGCATCCACATCTCTGGCAGTACGCAGGGGCGGATTGACCTTTGCATTTGTGTCATATCCTGCGCATGCCTCTTCAGTCAGTGAAAAGTAATGGGGACAGGTTTCACAAGTTACCTTCACCCCTCTTTTTTTTGCATTTCTTATGAGCTCCACTGACAAGGCAGTGCTGACATGTGCTATATGGATCGGTATGTCAAGATACTCCGAAAGGATCAATTCCCGGGCGACCATCGTCTCCTCCGCTGCCGCCGGTATGCCTTTGAGCCCCATGATAGTCGATGTGTAACCTTCGTTCATCACACCTTCTTCGACCAGATCGATATCTTCGCAATGGGATATTACTGCAATATCGAACATGGATGCATATTGCATAGCTTTTTTCATCAATGACGAGTTTTTTACCGGCATACCATCATCAGATATGGCGACGGCACCGGCAAATTTCAATTCCCCTATTTCAGCCAGCTCTTCACCGTTCTGTCCTTTCGTAATAGCTCCGATGGGGTATACATTCACATATCCTTCTTTTTTCGCTTTATTCAGTATATACTTTACAACTGATTCATTATCGATGACCGGATTCGTATTGGGCATACATGCGATGGATGTAAATCCGCCTTTGGCAGCACTCCTGGTGCCGCTTTCAATATCTTCCTTGTATTCAAATCCGGGATCTCTGAGATGACAGTGCGCATCAACCAGACCGGGCAGAACGAATTTCCCCTCAGCATCGATGATCTCACAGTTAGCAGAATCGATTCGTTCCGAAATACTGACTATCCTGCCATCTTCGGCAAGCAGGTCATAAACCCCGTCGATACCTGTCTTCGCATCAATTATATGTCCTTTTCTAATCAGTAGTCTCATGTGCTCCCCTCCTGGTCAAAAGATAAAGCAGGGCCATCCTTACCGCTACGCCATTGGTAACCTGTTCGTTTATCGCCGACTGCTCATTGTCAGCGACAGAGCTTGTCAGTTCAACTCCCCGGTTCACCGGACCGGGATGCATGATCAGCACATCTTTTTTTGCCAGCCGCAGCCTGTTCTCATCGAGTCCGAAAAATCTGAAGTACTCTCTGACAGAAGGGAACAGCGCCTTTTTCTGACGTTCCAGCTGCATCCTCAGTGATATGACCACGTCTGCATCTATCAGTGCTTCATGGACAGTGCTGTAAATCTTTGCGCCTGCCATTTCTATCTTTGGCGGGAGCAGCGTCGCCGGTCCTGCCAGTGCTACCTCAGCTCCCATTTTCAAAAGTCCCCATGTATTGCTCCTGGCTACCCTGCTGTGATAGATATCACCTAGTATTGCCACTTTTAATCCTTTGAGAGTACCCTTCTTTTCCCTCATGGTGAACAAGTCAAGCAAAGCCTGGGTCGGATGCTCATTCATCCCGTCCCCTGCATTTATAACAGATGCTTTCACGTGCTTTGCCAGCAGGTGAGGAGCGCCGGACTGGGGATGTCTTATGACAATGACATCGGTTCCCATCATATCAATGGTTTTTCCCGTATCTATCAGTGTTTCTCCCTTTGCCACACTGCTCACTGAAGAGGCGATATTTGCAGAGCTTGCGCTCATGTACTTTGAAGCAAGTTCAAATGAAAGCCTTGTTCTTGTGCTGTTCTCATAAAAAAGCGTGACTATGGATTTTCCCTGGAGATGCGGCGTCCTTTTATTGTTGGACGTTATCACATATTTCATAGTCCTTGCAGTATCAAGTATATATTCGATTTCTTCAGCCGTAAGGTCCTTAAGTCCAAGCAGATCTTTCGATTTCAGGATCATACCGTATACCGCCTTTTTGCAGAATTGTTGATTTCCAGACATATCTTCCAGGTCTCAGTAAAAAATGAGTAAGGAGACATCCCTACTCACTTCTTCAAACCGGGCTTGATATCGCTCAACGTTACCTTATTCACTCCATCGAATTCCATGAGTTTCACATTCACCATCTCCGACCTTGAAGTCGGGACATTCTTGCCTACATAATCAGCTCTGATGGGCAATTCTCTGTGGCCTCTGTCGATCAGTATTGCCAACTGGATGATCCTGGGCCTTCCAATGTCCATTACAGCATCTATGGCCGCCCGCGCTGTCCTGCCTGTATAGAGTACGTCATCCACCAGCACTATTATCTTGTCCGTCACAGGAAAATTTATTTCAGTGCCGTTGACTACAGGATGCTCTGAAAGCATGCTCAGATCATCTCTGTAAAAGGTGATGTCGAGAATGCCTACCGGTACTTCCTTGCCTTCCACATCACTGATTTTGGACGCTATAAGCCTGGCCAGCGGAACTCCGCGCCTTTGGATGCCGATAAGATGGACATCCTCCACACCCTTGTTTCTTTCGATGATTTCATGGGCGATTCTGGTCACAGCTCTCATTATGGCACTTTCATCCATGATTTCAGCTTTGTCGGTCATTTGAGGCCACCTCCCCTTTCTGCAGGTCTGTTGGATAAGACTAAAAAAGCTTCCCGTCCGAAGGCAGGAAGCAATAACATCACAGGCACAAGCCTGTCACATCCATCTTATTACACCCTTCCAGCCTCTCTGGACTAATTAAAAGGTTTTTTTGAATTTCAATTTATATTAACATACCAATTATAGCTTGTCTATATATTTTACAAAATATTAAGAATTATCTGGCAAATATACCTTATCTGACCCCTGATCATGTTCGTCCATACCATGCCCATTTTTTCATAAGGTCTCGAAAGCTAATGATCCACTAACCTGCAAGTTTTATTTATCATGTCTGAGCTTCTCCACCAGCTTTTTGAACTCCTCCGGCGGCTCGGCAGAATACTCCACGTATTCACCCGTGCCCGGATGCTCAAAGCCCAGCACAGCCGCATGCAGAGCCTGTCCATCAATTTCGTAAAGCTGCTTCTTTCTGCCATATACTGTATCCCCTGCCAGCGGATGGCCTATATAAGACATATGGACCCTGATCTGATGCGTCCTTCCTGTCTCCAGCTTCAATTCCAGCAGAGTTGCAGACTTAAAGCGCTCCAGTACCCTGAAATACGTCACGGCTCTCTTGCCGTTCTTTAAATTGACTGCCATCTTTTTTCTGTCCGCAGGATGTCTGCCAATGGGCGCATCTATCATCCCGCGCTCTTCATTGATTACACCTTCGACAACAGCAGTATAGATCCTTTTGACGTCATGTTCTTTCAGCTTTCGGGATAATAGCGCATGTGCATTGTTGTTTTTTGCGATTACCAGCACACCTGTAGTATCCTTGTCTATCCTGTGCACTATACCGGGGCGGATGACACCGTTGATATCTGACAGGGAGCCGCTGCAATGCTTCAGCAAAGCATTGACCAGAGTCCCGCTGTAATTGCCCGCTGCCGGATGCACGACCATACCTCTGGGTTTGTTTATAACGATTATATCATTGTCTTCATGTATTATATCCAGTGGGATATCTTCAGCCCTGACTTCCATCTGCCTGGGTTCAGGAATACTTATCTCAATATAGTCACCTGTCTTTAATTTATACCCGGCTTTTTGCGCTTTCCCGTCAACTGTCACATTACCCTGCTGTATCAGTTTTCCCACATAGGACCTGGAAAGGCTGCCAAGAACGTCTGTGAGCCATACATCCAGACGCTTTCCTTCATCCTCCGAAGTAACGGTGAAGGTCTCATTCCTCATTTTGCTCCTCACCCTGTTCTTTTTTTTCCGGTTCTTTGTATATGAATAAAACGTAAACTGCGAGTAATATGGTACCGCATGTCACGGCTATATCCGCCACATTGAATATGGGGAACGGATATGAACCTATGTAGAACAATAAAAAATCGATCACCTTTCCCCCGGCTATCCTGTCTATATAATTCCCTATCGCACCTCCCAGTATCAATGCCAGAACCACCCGCAGGAACCTGTCATTATTCCTTATGATGGTGATAAGTACGAAGATTGCGATCACTGGTATCAAAATCAGGAATATCGTGCTATTGTTCTGAAATATGCCCCAGGCACCGCCCGGATTCCTGTGGAGCGTCAGATAGAAAAACTTGTCTATAACAGGTATCATATCCGAAGGTTCTATATTCTTTACTACGATATACTTCGTAAGCTGATCTGTGATTATCACAAGTAAAGTTATAATTATCCAGAGCATTTAGGCAACTCCTTCCAATGTTGTTTGCAGTGATTCGGTTCTTTGGTCGAATACAGAGGCATAGTGCTGCCTGATATTTCAGCCGTTAAAATCAGCAGGTCACCAGGGTGCAGGCTTGTACCAATGATATATACCGTTGAACCTGTCCCATGTGAACGGTGTCAAGGGCCCCCTGACATCTTTGCCGTAAACCATTGCATCCTTCAGAAAATAAAGGCCGATATACGGGCAATCGTATAGAACCTGATCCTTTAAGGCTTTATATGTCTCTTTTCTTGTACCCTCATCTATTTCACCGAAGAGCTTTGAAACATACTCGTCGACCTCCGGATTCCTGTATCCGGATACATTCCATGCTTCAGAATACCGTGGAGATGATGCATATGTCAGATAACCATCGGAATACATAAATGATATGTCCGGTATCTGGGGAACCCTGCATCCCATGATCGCCATTTTGTACTTGCCGGAATTGATCCTGTTGAGCATGTCATTCCAGGGAAGCTGTATCAGGTTGACCTTAATGCCGACCTCTTCAAGTTGGCTGCAAATCATCTCAGCAGCCCGGACACGCAGACTGTTGTTGGAATTGACCAGCAGATCCAGTGTCAGATATCTCCTGCTTCCCCTGATCACTTTGTAATATCCTTGCTGGTTTTGCTTCCATCCGCCCAGCGTCAGCACTTCCTCAACTGTCTCAGCAGCATCCGGATCATTCATATCTCCGCTGTCAGCCTGAGTCTTGTCTTCACCACCAGTCATGTCTCTCTTCTGGTTCTCCTGATCAATGGATGAAGCGTCTTTTCCCCCGCCGCGAAAGATTTCATCAGAGTTTTCCAGCCAGCAGTCGGGCAGAACAGGCAGTTCTGACTCTACAGCAGCCCCACGCAGCACCTCTTTTATTATGCTTTGCTTGTCGATGGAAAGTGCTATGGCCCTTCTGGCATAAATATCCGATAATACGGGATCATTCAGGTTAAGAGTGATGAATTCAAAATTTCTGGAAGCATAATTTTTTATGGCCAGATCGGTCCTTCCCATGTACTTCAGATACTCATTCAGTTCCAGACCCACCACATCCACATCTCCGGACTGGAATGCTCCCATGGCATCTTCTGCTTTTCTGAATATATTGACCTGTATGTTTTCGATATACATGCCTTCTGATTTCAGATTTTGGTCTGCGTTCAGGCACCACCAGTCATCATAAAGGGTCAGCATGATATTTTCAGCTCCATCATATGAAACAAATCTGTAAGGACCTGTCCCAACAGGTTTAAGGTCCCTTGATGCCGTAAGGACATCCACAGTTGAAAACTGATGCTTAGGTATGATCGGGAAACTCATCATTTCCGGTGTAAAGGAATTTGGCTTTTTCAATGCTATCCTTACAGTTGATGAATCTGTTGCAACGCATTTTGATACATTTAGAAGCAGAGATTTATACGGTGAATCTATTGACGGATTAAGTATGGTCTGTATCGTAAATTCCACATCATAAGCAGTAAACGCCTCACCGTCATGCCACAGGATACCATCCCTGATGTGGAATTCCCATATCAGTCCGTCATCGGAAACAGTCCATCTGTCAGACAGTACAGGCAAAGCCCTCTGGTTTTCATCAAGACGGGTCAGTCCTTCGTATATGAGTCCCAGAAAATCTGCAGTATACGAGTTGGTTGTCAGCACCGGATTGAGTGTATCCGGCTTTGTCGTGAAAAGCTTCAGTGTGCCTCCCTTTTCCGGGCCTCTGTCCAGAATATCGTCTTCGTTGATATGTTTGTTTCCGGTAATATCTGATTCATATCGCTCATGGAGTCTCCGGAGCTGTTCGAACTCCCGGCCAGTCTGACACGAGGTCAGCAGCATGGAAACTATGATCAAAGTTATAATCTTGCAAACCCGTTTCATTAAAAACTCCTCATCGTCTTATCTGCATAAAAGCAGCCATACTGCCTGTCCTGCCCATATCACCTCTGTATGAGAAGAACAGATCATTACGGCATTTTGTGCAAATATCGCAGTCATTTATCTTTTTCTCGTCTATGCCTTCTTCAGCCAACCTGGTCTTGATGATCCCCTTGAGATCTATCTTCCATTTTGAATCGGAAACTCGGCAGTAGAAAGCATCATCTGCATATTTGTCCCTGAACAGCCAGTAAACGTCCTCATCCACTTCGAAACAGCAAAATCCTATCGAAGGCCCTATCACAGCCTCGACTCTTCCGGCATCGAATCCCGGGATCTTTTTCATTGCTGACATCGCCTCTGATACTATATCCGAAAGAGTCCCTTTCCATCCGGAATGAAGAAGTGCTGCAGCATTTATCGAGGGCTCGAACAGAAATATCGGAGCACAGTCTGCATGGAAAGTAACCAGAGTTACATTGGGAGTTACTGTAAACAGCCCATCTGATCCTTTCAGGTCGCTTTCCTTCACCAAACCTTTTCCACGGTCATTTTCATCGACCATCAAAACTTTCGTCCCATGTACCTGGTTAGTAAAAACCAGGCTTTCAGTTTCCACTGCAGTTGCATCGCATATCCGCCTGAAATTTTCAATGACATTTTGCCTGTCATCATTCCTGCCAAAACCAAGATTGAGAGTACTGCACTCTCCACGGCTCACACCGCCGTGTCTGGTGCTCATGAAATGCACCAGTACATCTCTGTATTTGTTCAAACTTTCAAACTCGATATATTTCATCGATCCATCAGTCACCAGGACCGTACTTCTGCCTATCCTCTCATACTTCTTCAAAAAAGGTCCCTCCGCTCTTGTCACAATCACATATTATCACATCCGATATCCATACTCAATACAGGAATCCACAGGCTTATAGCAGCTGATCGAAACGCTTTTATATGTATCAGGCACTGGTTTGTTTTTCAAAAAAACTGCCGATCATTCAGTGACCGGCAGCCTGTAAATCAATTCTTTATTTTCTTGGTTCTACAATCAGTTTGATTGCAGTTCTCTCTTCACCATCGATAATGATATCGGTAAAAGCCGGGATACAAATCAGTTCGATACCTGATGGTGCTACAAATCCACGAGCGATTGCCACTGCTTTCACTGCCTGATTCAGAGCCCCGGCACCTATAGCCTGCATTTCTGCCACGCCTCGCTCTCTGATAACTCCTGCCAGCGCACCTGCTATGGAATTTGGATTTGATTTTGCTGAGATCTTTAAGACATCCATAATAATAACCCCCTATTGCATACATTATTCTCTATTATATTTAGAAAAATTCTACATTAAAACCCAAATTCCTCTTTAATGAGCTAAAATTTAGTAAAATAAATCGGCTTTATATAATTAAAGCATTTCCATATCACCCGTAATTACAGACTGAACACATTTGAAATGCGCTGTATATCATGGGTTCTGCCTGTTTTTTCATCGATATCCAGGATGACTCCATTGAACTGAACCGGTCCTTTCGCCACTTCGAAACGTACAGGCATGGATGTACGGAATTTTTCGATTATCAGATCCCTTTTGACTCCTATGACGCCCTCGTATGGACCGGTCATGCCGACATCACTGATGAAAGCTGTACCGCATGGGAGCAATCTCTCATCTGCCGTCTGAACATGAGTATGAGTACCTATAACAGCACTGACCCTGCCGTCTGCATACCAGGCCAGCGCACATTTTTCAGAAGTGGCTTCAGCATGGATATCAACTACAACTGCTTTAACCTGCTTCTTCAACAACTCCAGTTCCCTGTCCAGTGTTCTGAAAGGACAATCCACCGGATCCATGTATATTCTCCCGAGGAGGCTTATAACGCCAAGCCTGCCGTCGATTATGACCGTTCCCTGTCCGGGAAGCCCGGGCGGATAATTGGCAGGTCTTGCCAGCCTCGTGTCTCCTTCAATGAAGTTGGTGATCTCCCTTTTGGACCAGGTGTGATTTCCCATGGTTACAGCATGTATGCCGCAGTTATACAATTCCTGGGCCACCACATAAGTGATCCCGGAACCACCGGCTGCATTTTCACCGTTGGCGACACAATAATCAAACCGGTATTTGCTGCGCAGCTCACCGATATATTTTTTGACTGCTTTCCGTCCCGGACTGCCTACGATATCTCCGATAAACAATACTCTCAAGTCCATGATCCTCCGTCACTAATAATATGCGTCTGATCTATTTTACTATAACATAAAAAGCGTGCATTGCACGCTTTTTATTTCTTTCCGATTTCATTTTGCATATTCGATTGCTCTTGTTTCACGAATTACATTGACCTTTATCTGACCGGGATATTCAAGTTCACTTTCGATTTTTTGGACTATTTCTCTTGCTTTCAATACTATTTCATCATCTGATACATCTTCTGGCTTTACGATGATCCTTATTTCCCTGCCCGCCTGTATGGCATAGCATTTATCCACACCGGGGAAGGAATTTGCTATTTCTTCAAGTTTCTCAATCCGTTTTATATATGATTCGAGCGTTTCTCTTCTTGCGCCCGGTCTTGCCGCGGAAACCGAATCAGCTGCCTGAACAAGTACAGCTATTATCGATGTAGGCTCTACATCCCCGTGATGTGACAATATGGCATTGACTACGTCGCTGCCTTCCTTGTACTTCCTGGCGAGATCTGCACCGATAGTGATATGCGAACCTTCCATTTCATGGTCAACAGCTTTGCCTATATCATGCAACAGACCTGCTCTTTTCGCAAGATTCACATCTGCTCCGAGCTCCGCTGCCATGATGCCTGCCAGCGTTGACACCTCGATTGAATGATTCAGCACATTCTGTCCGTAACTTGTCCTGAACTTGAGCTTTCCAAGAAGCTTTACCAGTTCGGGATGTAATCCGTGCACACCTGTCTCGAATGTGGCCCGATCACCTTCCTGGCGTATCGTGTTGTCGACCTCTTTTTTGGCCTTTTCCACCATTTCCTCGATTCTGGCTGGATGGATCCTTCCATCGAGAATAAGCTTCTCCAGCGTTATTCGTGCGACTTCTCTCCTGATGGGATCAAATCCTGACAGGATAACTGCTTCCGGAGTGTCATCGATAATGAGATCTATCCCCGTAAGAGTTTCGAGAGTCCTGATGTTCCTTCCTTCACGGCCTATGATACGGCCTTTCATCTCATCGTTGGGCAGTGGAACAACAGAAACCGTGGTTTCAGATACGTGGTCTGCAGCACATTTCTGGATCGCAGTGGCGATGATGTCTCTCGCTTTAGTCTCTGCCTCTTCCCTGGCCTTTGCCTCCAGTTCCTTCACAAGTACTGCCATCTCATGTCTGACTTCATTTTCAACATTCCTGAGCAGATACTGCTTTGCTTCTTCGATGGACAGCCCGGATATCCTTTCAAGTTCCTCAAGCTGTTGCCTGTGAAGTTCAGCTGTTTTCTCCTGTGTGACCTGAATTTCCTTCAGCTTCCTGTTAAGCAGCTCGTCCTTTTGCTCAATGGCTTCAACTTTTTTGTCCAATGTCTCTTCCTTCTGGACGAGTCTTCTTTCCTGCCTTTGGATTTCGCTTCGTCTCTCTTTGATCTCCCTGTCAAGCTCGATCCTGCTTCTGTGAACCTCCTCCTTAGCTTCGAGCAACGCTTCCCGTTTTTTACTTTCAGCCGTTTTCAAAGCTTCGTTGATGATTCGCCTGGATTCCTGTTCAGCACTTCCGATTTCAGCTTCAGCATCGATCTTTCTGCGGTTATATCCGATCCGAAACGATATAAAAGAAGCAATTACTGCTCCAATTGCAAGGCCAATCAAAATTCCAATAGCCAATTCAAAAATAGCACACACCTCCTGTTATTCAGTTTTCAATGGTCAGACGCCGGTTGTATGGATATAGAGTCGATCGTGATCAAAAGCTGCCCGCTGAACGGACAGTCAAATAATGAACCGACAACCGCCTTTTACCTTTCAAACCGGCTGTTCACAATGCTCAAACAGCTTGCACTGTCTGTTTTCTTACGAAACATAGCTTAATTGTAAACTTTTTTAATTTTTATGTCAAGAAAAACAGGGCATCCGGTACTCCGGCTGATCATACCGCACCAGACGCCTTATCTTCCCGATGGTCAGGATTTCAGCGCTGATATCCTGATCCTGCCGGTGCACAGGTACCCGACACAGAATAGTCATGATATCAGCTTCCTGAATTCACTTTTTCCCCTTAGACCGTCAAATGCACTGTTGACCCTGACATCTTCAATAAGTGATCTGTCAGCTTCTATAGCAGCTCTGAGAGTTTCCATGGCTATATCATGGCGTCCGAGCATGGCATATACTGAAGCGAGATGATACTGCAGCTCACCGTCTGATGGCTTGATCTTCAGGGCTGAGCTGTATGCATCGATGGCGTCATTGTAGTGGCGCATCTCTGTCAATACCGCACCCAGATAGTAATATATCTCCAGTTCATCCGGCTTCAGATCAAGTGCCTTTCTGAAGGCGTCGGCTGCTTCCTTATATCTTCTGTCCTCCATCAGGCAGACACCCATGTTGAAAAACAGACTGTGATCACCCGGGTCCCTTCTGACAGCTTCCTCATAAACCTCCAGCGCTTCTTCCCTCATCCCCTCCAGGCAAAATGCAATTCCCAGATTGTTATATGCCTCAGTGAAGTCAGGTTCCAGCTCGATAGTCTTCATATATGCCTTTATAGCTGCCTGCCGATTACCTGATTCGTCCAGAGCCAATGCCATATTGTACCATGCTCTGTGAAAGTCCGGCTTCAGCCTTACTGCCTCCTTCCAGGAAGCAGCGGCATCAGTCCAAAGTCCTTTTCTTGCATATGCATTTGCTTTGTTGTGCCATGCCGTATGATTCTCAGGATCCAACTGCAGTATCTCGTCGAACAGGGATATGGCTTCATCAGTTTTGTTATGTCTCATCAAAAGCTTTGCCAGTTCTTCGCGTGCCTCGATGCTGTCCGCATTCAGTCGGCATGCATTTTTCAGTTCAGACTCGGCCTCTTCTGCTTTACCTGCTTCAGCCAGCAATTTCCCCCTGACATAATGAGTCCGGTATCCGGCATCATCGGCGGGGATCCTGTTCATGACCTCTACTGCTTTATCCGGCTGTCCCATCCTTACATACGCAAATGAAAGGTTTTCGAGAGCTTCCGTGTCGTCAGGCATGAGCTCCAGGGCCTTTTCATAGAAACCAGCAGCCCTCCCGTATTTTCTCAGCATGAATAAAGTATTCCCAAGATTATAGTAAATAGTATGCTCCTCGCCATCGGGGCCGCTGAAAATGTGGAGTGACTTCTGAAATGCTCTTTGGGCTTCTTCGAACAGTGACAGCTCACAGCAAAGACATCCGTAATTGTAATACAGCGTATAGGACTTGCCTGCTGCTTTTGATAAGGTTTTATAAATTTGAGCAGCCTCTGCTGCATCTCCTTTGTTCAGCGCTGTATGAGCCTGTATAAGACATCTCCTGAAATTTGTCCTGATATCTTCAGGTAAAAATTGAAGATCCGCCATGAGCTCGGACAACGCCTTCCTCTTCCTGATGCCATTTATTCCTCCCGGCGGAAATGATGAAAAGGACTTGTTTTCCTTTATACTCCTGACAAGCCCTTCGAACTCACCTTTCTCTTTGAATCCTCTTATCATGCTCCTGTAATCATGGATCAATAAAACTGAAGGCGGTACTATGCCGAAAAGAATAAAAACTCCTTCTATCGCAGGCAATGGTTCCACATCGTTGATGAAACTCATTAATGCTACAACTGCGGCGAATACCTGCATACAGACGGGGATCATCATAAGCAGGCTTTTTCTTTTTACTGCCCTGTACAATGAATATAAAAACAACAATAGTATCATGGAAATGATGAACCCGTTGACGATCGTCATGCCGACACTCCTTTGTCCGATGGGATCTGACTGACATGCAACTCCCACCAGAATGTTATTCATCTTTTTGAGCCATCTGCATTTCGTGCCACTGCTGCTTTGTTATCAGTACCTGCCTTGGTTTGCTGCCTTCATGTCCGCTGATGATCCCTCTGGCCTCCATCTGATCTATTATCCTCCCCGCTCTGGCATAGCCGACTCTGAATTTTCGCTGGATAAAGGAAACAGATGCCTGCCCTGCATCGATCACAAGGTCTATCGCCTGAGGCAGCAACTCATCATTGTCGCCGTCGTCACTGGTGTCAGGTTTGTCATCACTGTTTATTTCCTCAATTATTTCATCATCATACTCAGCATCGCCCTGGGCCTTGATATATTCAACGACCCTCTCTATCTCTGCATCAGTTATATTGGCCCCCTGGATCCTGACCGGCTTTGGCTTTCCTACAGGATGCATCAGCATGTCTCCTCTGCCGAGAAGCTTTTCGGCACCGGCCATATCGAGTATCGTCCTCGAGTCCACCTGCGAAGAAACAGCAAAAGAAATCCTGGAGGGTATGTTGGCTTTGATAACTCCCGTAATCACATCGACAGACGGCCGCTGTGTTGCAAGTACAAGGTGCATCCCAGCAGCCCTGGCCATCTGCGCAAGTCTGCATATGGCATCTTCGACCTCATTGGGGGCGACCATCATCAAATCTGCCAGTTCATCTATTATTATCACTATCTGGGGCATGACCGGCTCATCGTCTGTTCGTGACACAAGAGCATTATAACCTTTTATATCTCTGACATTTTTTTCAGCAAACAACTTGTATCTGTTCACCATTTCCTGGACAGCCCAGTTCAGTGCACCGGCAGCCTTTTTAGGGTCAGTCACGACAGGTATGAGCAAATGAGGTATGCCATTGTACACTCCCAGCTCGACCACCTTGGGGTCGATCAGAAGAAGTTTGACCTCATCCGGCGAAGATTTGTACAGGATACTCATGATCAGACAATTGATACATACACTCTTACCGGAACCTGTCGCTCCTGCTATCAGCAGATGAGGCATTTTAGATATATCTGCTATTACAGGTTCTCCCGAAATATCTTTCCCGGCAGCAAATGCGATCTTTGACGGATGCCGTGCAAACTCAGCGGATTCCAGCACTTCCCGCAAACGCACCATATTTATTTCCCTGTTGGGTACCTCGATCCCTATGGCCGCTTTCCCCGGTATGGGCGCTTCGATCCTTATCCCGGGCGCCGCCAGATTCAGAGCGATATCATCTGATAAATTGACGATCCTGCTTACTTTGACACCAGCACTGGGTTGCAGTTCATATCTGGTTACCGTAGGACCCCTCGTGACATTGACCACCTTGGCGGAGACGCCAAAGCTGAGCAACGTCTCTTCAAGCTTTTTTGCCCCTTCCAGCGCCTGGCTGCGGTAGCTCCTCGAGCTCCCGGTGTCAGGATCTTCTTCTATCAGCAGATCTAATGGCGGGAAAACATACTTCGTATTCTGCTTTTTTGCCTTCGCAGGTCCCTTGATTACTATCTCCTGCAATCCTGGTTCTTCAACTGTTTTATTGGCAGTTCTCCTCCTGCCGGCTGATTTTTTGCTGCTGTGCGATTTTTTTATGTCATCGATGACCAGTTCTGTTGCTGATTCCTCAGGTCCGATGTACTCAATACTGACATCCGTATCATCCTCCGGCAGAAGCTTTGCTTTTGCACTGCCTTCTTTTCTTTTTTGATGCTTTTTAAGTTCTCTTGCTGTTTTTTCTATTCTGAAGTCTATGACTTTAGGCTTGTCAAACCGCAGCGATATTTCATCACCATTTTCCTCGATTACAGGCTGTAAATCATCTAATTCTGTTTCGTCACTTTGCCGTGCTTTTTTCCTTTTAGAGACAAGACTCCGGATGTTTCTGAAAAAATCTGCTATAGATTTATTTGTCAAAAGGATTATGTCGATCAGTGACAATGCTGTAAGTATAATAATAGTGCCCGGCACCTGAAATGTTACCAGGAATGGAAGGCTGATAAGACCGCCTATCACGCCTCCCCCTGACAGAGCAGCGCCTTCAAGATAGAATCTCTCCAATGCCTTCAGCGGGGTTATCCCGGAAAAACCTTCGGGGTCATAACTGCCCGTCTGTATAAGTGCTGACACCAGGGCAAACAGTATGAACACATACAAAGGCTTCTTTTTAAGGTCGATTTTATTATACGCGGCTATCAGGAGCATCCCGTACAGGATTATCAGGGGAGGTATCAGGAATGCTGGTATACCCAGTATACCGAGAGATGCTTCCCTGATAAACATGCCAAATCTCCCTATGGAATTCTTTATATAAAAGCTAAGAAGCATAAGTACTCCGAGCGCGAGCACCAAAATACCCTGGATTTCATTGAAATGTTCTATCTGGACCTGCTTTTCTGCTTTACGTCTTTTCTTCTGTACTTTTTTCTTTTTCAAAACAACACCCCCGGCGACAGGCTATTAAAAGAATACGCTTTACTCGCATTTGTAAGAGTTACATACAAAGAAGGTATGTCCTCTTTTTCCCCTTACCAATAATAACATATTCCCTTTCCATATTCCAGAGTCGCAGAGCTGTGTATCCACGACGGCAGTACACAATTGAACATTAATATTTTCCAGTTTAAAAAAGGATTTTAAGATATTTTGTCGAAATTATATAAAAATATAATATTATGACGAAAGTTGGTATCTTATGAGCATATTAGATTCCTTTGCAAAAATAATAAAAAGACCCGTGAGCTTCCTGAAGGATCTGCCTCGTCTGTTCAAAGACATCAGGAAAATACGCACCAAGCTGATCCTGGTGTTCCTTATACCTGTCTCGCTGATTGCAGTGCAGGGTATAATTACTTACTCGAATTCCTCCAGGATGGCCCGGATGAGTATAATGGAGTCATCTGAATCAGGACTGGAAAACAGCGGAAAATACCTCGAAGTAATACTTCAGATGGTAGAAAACTCTGCAGGTCAGATTATTGCAAACGGCGATGTGCTTGATTATCTGTCCGGGGATCACGCCGCTGAGAAGGCCAGACAGGCCCTTATCAATATAACCCGGTTCAGTGGTGAGATCGGCAGCATACTGCTGATCCCCGCCGACGATAATATTGGTGCCGTTTCCACCAGCCCTGACCAGCACATAAGGTTCAGCGATCTCGTCGATACTCCTTTCATGAAAAAACTTGAAGCAGACAGCTCATCAAAGTTATGGCTGGGACTTCACGAAGAACTGGACAGTTCCTTGGGGATAACTAAAGATACATATTCCCTTTCTTTTGCAAGGCTGGTCAGAACCACTGATTCAAGGCAGGTCATCGGTCTTTTGGTAATAGATATAAAGCCTGACTTATTAAAGCAGTTGTCTGATTCACAGACGATACTTGAAGGACAGCAGTTCATACTTGTCACCCCTGATAACAGGATCATAGCAAATGGAATCGATATAACCGATATAAGCACGCTGCCCGAACAGGATTTCTACAGAAGGCTGACAGGTTCTGAGGAGGTCAATGGCCTTGAAACCGTGACTATGGAAGGTATAGACCATCTCATGATCTACAGGAAGATCTCAGATACCGGCAACGTAATAATGACTCTGATACCTTCTGCTGCCCTTGCAGCGTCGACGCGTGCGATAATTTTCTCCACTTTGTTTTTCTGCATTATCGCCGGAATCATAGCTGTCACCTCCGGTATAATCCTGGCCAACAGTATGGGCAGAACGATAAACAGGGTTATAAATGCATCTGCCAAAGCGGCCTCCGGCGACCTGACCATCACCCTCCAGTCCCGCAGAAAAGACGAGCTTGGTGAACTGACCAGAAGCATCAACTCAATGATCGCCAATATGAGAAGCCTGATTGAACAGGCCACAGGAGTCGCTGAGAAGGTCACAGCTTCAGCAGGTATGGTTACATCGACATCACAGCATGTAACCAACGTCTCGAAGGAAATAACACGCGCAATACAGGAGATATCGACCGGTGCTTCCGCACAGGCCTCTGATGCCGAGCAGGGAGTCAGAAAGATAAGCATACTGGATGAAAAAATCAACGAAGTGATCGTCAGCGCGAAGCAAATCGACGAACTTACAGGAAACACCAAGGAATTGACACAGAACGGACTTGCCACTGTAAAAGATCTTGATGTCAAGGCCGGCGAGACCACAGACATCACAAGAGAGATAATAGAGGACATAAAGAACCTTGAAACCCAGTCTCTTTCTATTGGTAAGATAATAAAAGTAATCAGCGGCATCGCCGACCAGACTAACCTTTTATCGCTCAATGCCGCCATAGAAGCCGCCAGGGCTGGTGATGCCGGCAAAGGTTTTGCTGTCGTCGCCGAAGAGGTCAGGAAGCTTGCCGAAATGTCCATGGAATCGTCACGTGAAATAGCCGACATAATTAAAGCCACACAGAACCAGATGATCAAAACATCAGATAAGGCAGCTGACGCTGAGACCATCCTGAAAACGCAAAATGAGGCTGTTCAGAGGACTATTGAAATATTCACCCATATCATGAGATCGATGGAAAACCTGTCGCAGCAGGTTGAGCAAATAATGTCCGGAGTTGTCGACATGGAGGAAAACAAGGCACATGCCATAAACTCCATCCAGAATATTTCAGCCGTATCACAGCAAACAGCTGCTTCCACCCAGGAAGTCACAGCCTCTACACAAGAGCAGCTTTCCTTTATTGAAGAGCTTTCCCGGTTTGCAGATGAACTCAAAAGCTCTTCTGAAGAACTTCAAAAAGCCATAGCAAGATTCAAGCTTGAGTAAGCTCTTCATCAAAGGCTGCCAGCAGGCAGCCTTTAATATATCAGTTCGCTTTCCATCACTATGCTTCCAGGCTGAAAAGCCGGATCCAGATAAGAAGATGGCCTTGTGCTCAGAAGTCTTGTTATAACGAACTGGCTGTTTCTCATCCTTGAGACGAGTACCTTTTCTCCCTTGTATGACGCCTCTATATATTCTGCACCTGGTGCATCGTCCAAACCATTGAACACTATCTCCGCAGGTATTATTGAATACAGGATCACTGGAGCTCATCTCCCTGTGGGGTTTTCACCACACCATTTTTCATCTTCCTTTGTTCTATGAGTTCGTATAATTTTCTCAGTGCGTCCGAAAGGCCACCAACTTCATTTATCAGCCTGCACCTGACAGCATCTTCGCCAAACAGCACTGTTCCGACATCATTGGCAAGTTCGCCTGTTTTCAGCATAAGCTTTCTGAATTCGTCTTTTGAGATACCGGAGTTCTTTGAAACGAACTGTACAACTCTCTCCTGCATCCTGTCAAAATATTCATATGTCTGCGGAACTCCTATAACAAGACCATTAAGCCTGATCGGATGTATCGTCATCGTCGCCGACGGTGCAATATAAGAATAATCAGTAGATACTGCCATTGGAACACCAATGCTGTGGCCGCCTCCGAGCACAAGAGATACCTTTGGTTTATTCATGCTGGCTATCATCTCTGCAATCGCCAGTCCAGCCTCCACATCCCCTCCTACTGTATTAAGTATCAGGAGCAATCCGTCTATTTCTGTATTCTCTTCTATGGCGACCAGCTGCGGTATCACATGCTCATATTTCGTCGTTTTGTTTTGTGGTGGCAGGATGATATGGCCTTCTATCTGCCCGATCACTGTAAGGCAATGTATATTCCCCTTCAGATTCGATACTGTCATCCTGCCCAGTTCCTTTATTTCATCAGCTTTTAGCTGTTCCTTCTTTATCTCCGTCTGCTCAGCTGCATTCGCGGCCAGTCTTTCAAAAAACCTGCCGTCATCTTTTTGCATACATACCTCTCATTAAAATTTCACATATTCTCATAGTATTATTTCTCAATCAAATAAAAAAATGCAGTCACAGACTGTACGGAATATAAAAACAGGTACACCAGCTTTGAGGCTGATGTACCTGATGTCTGATGAGTAAGTCTGTAAGCCGGGTTCTGTCTTGGATAATCATCTGTCTGGGCCATACATCGCTGTATGGCTCAAGCCACCTGCCCGGGACTGGCGGGCCGCCATCATGTCCCTCTGCGGTGTTGCTCCGGATGGGGTTTACATAGACCGGCAAGTCGCCATGCCGCTGGTGAGCTCTTACCTCACCTTTCCACCCTTACTTGCTGCGTGAAAACTACGCAACAAGCGGTATATTTCTGTTGCACTTTCCTTGAAGTCGCCTTCACCGGGAGTTACCCGGCACCCTTGCCCTGTGGAGCCCGGACTTTCCTCAGATACGGCCTTTCGGCACTGTACCCGCGATTATCCGACTTACTCATAAATTTTCAATACCGGACTTATATATTACTCCATATGCTGAAGTATGTCAATATGTAATAAAAGGATCCCTTTCCTCATCAAAACAGATAACCTCAACTGCAGGAAACTTTCCGGCAAGTTCTGATGCAAGATATGGAAGTACTATCCTTTCTGTACTGAAATGACCTGCAGCTATAATACACATGCCTGCTTCACTGGCATCGAGTGCAGTATGGTATTTCAGCTCACCTGTAACGACGACATCAACACATGAATTCCTTACAGCTTCCAGATCATCATCGAAGCTTCCTCCGAAAACTGCTATTTTCCGGATTCCTGTTGGATCACAACCTGCCGCCCGCACATGGGAAACTCCAAGACATTCTTTCACATGGCTTACGAAAGCGCTAAACTCCATTCTTTCCTCCAGCATGCCCACTCTGCCCGGACCCCGTCCCAGCAGAGTAATATCTCTCAATCTCAGCACCGAAGCCAGCTGCGCATTTACTCCATTATCAGCATGGTCAAGATTCGTGTGAGCTGAAACTATACTGATGCCATTCCTTATAGCTGTATAAATGCGCTTTCCCGTGATGTCATCCTCTGTCACACTCTTTAACCCTCTGAAAATCACCGGGTGGTGCGTCACTATCAGGTCAGCGCCTATATCTGCGGCTTTTTCCAGTGCAGATACCGTTGCATCTAGACATACCAGAATTTTTTCTACTTTTCCCGTCTTACTTCCTGCCATCAGCCCGATATTATCCCATTCCTCAGCAAGCTCGGAGGGTGCGAGTTCCTGCATGAATTCCATTACATCCTTACATGTTACCACCGTTGTTTCTCCTTTCCTTCCGCATGATATGCTATTTTCGCCGTTCGACATCCTGTGCCTGATTCCCGCCCGGGCCAGGCCATTTTTTCTCGAGAAGGACAAGCAGCTTATCTCTTATATCAATGCAGACTTGAGTATCAATGTATGAATCGTATTCTTTCCGGCGCTCTTTGTCAGGATCTGATTTTGACCTGCCTTCTATTATCGTATTCAATTCAGCCAGTTTTTTCTTCAGATATGATTCCAGCAGCGGGGCATTACTGACCAACAGTTTATTGCCTATATAACAGTCGAAGAAATCCCTTTTTTTACATGATCCGGTCCATTCTGCTTCTATGAGGCAATACAACTTTCGCCCGTCTTTTACCAGCTTTTCACTCGTGATACCAAAACCGTTTTCATAAAGCCATCCGCGAAGGGCTTCTGCGGCATTGTTGGGTTGCAGCAGCAGTTTACTGCACCTTTTTGCCTTTTCCGGATATCCGGCCAATATATTCCTTATCAAAGCCCCTCCCATTCCTGCTATCACGGCCACGTCACATTCCGTTTCATCTATGGGCCCAAATCCATCGCCGAGCCTTGCCTCTATAAGATTTTCCAGGTCATACCTCTTGATGTTTTTTTGCGCGGCCAATAAAGGCCCGGACCTGACATCAGCCGCAATTGCCTTTTCACAGACGCCGTGCGTCAGGGCATATATGGGTATATAGGCATGATCAGTACCTATGTCTGACAGTATTCTGCATTTGGGTATGCTTTCAGCTATCAGCCTTAGTCTTCCGTTCAGTTTCATATTTTCCCTGTCCGTACCATATCATTTCGTAATAAAGCAACAGTGTTTCGTACATGCTTAATTATACATCAAATTATACTATATAGGAGGAGCTATGATGGGAAGGAACTACTCGCGTAAACACGTCAGTGATTTGGAGACAGCACATGAAACTGTTATAACTGTCAACTCCTGCAGCATCATCCCCTGCAGGACCGGCAAGGAATCGCAGAGTATTACAGTTCAGGCAGGCATGTACCATGATGTTCAGATCGATGATACCACAGAAAAAAAGTGAACACGCATCAAAAAAATAAGAGTAAGGATAAACCTCACTCTTTCTGGTGGGCCTTCAGGGACTCGAACCCCGGACCAACCGGTTATGAGCCGGTTGCTCTGACCAACTGAGCTAAAGGCCCCTGTGGCTCCTCAAGTAGGACTCGAACCTACGACCCTGCGGTTAACAGCCGCATGCTCTACCAACTGAGCTATTGAGGAACGAAACAAATAATATTATACTTTTGTAGAGCGTACAGGTCAAGAGCTTTTTGCACAAAACCGGACTGTCTGGTTCAAAGCATCATTGACTTTCTGGTTTTTTCGCCGGTTTATTCTGTAAATCTTTGAAATCTTCTGCTACAGATGATCTGTCACAGAGACAGACCATCTGCGGAAAATCATCAATCCAGATAATCCTTCAGTTTTTTGCTTCTGCTTGGATGTCTTAGCTTTCGCAGAGCCTTTGCTTCGATCTGTCTGATCCTTTCCCTTGTAACATTGAATTCCTTGCCGACCTCTTCAAGGGTCCTGGCCCTCCCATCATCCAGACCGAATCTGAGCCTGAGCACCTTTTCCTCTCTTGGCGTGAGGGTGACAAGCACATTGAGCAGCTGCTCCTTGAGCAGTGTGAATGCTGCCGCCTCTGCAGGCGCAGGTACATCCTCATCAGGAATAAAATCGCCAAGGTGGCTGTCCTCTTCTTCTCCTATCGGCGTCTCAAGGGATACAGGCTCCTGGGATATTTTCATTATCTCCCTTACCTTCTCCACTGACATATTCATTTCCTTTGCTATCTCTTCAGGCTGCGGGTCTCTTCCAAGCTCCTGGAGCAGTTGCCTTGATACCCGTATGAGCTTGTTGATTGTTTCAACCATGTGGACCGGGATCCTGATGGTTCTTGCCTGATCTGCAATGGCTCGGGTTATCGCCTGTCTGATCCACCATGTAGCATAGGTGCTGAATTTGAACCCTTTTCTGTAGTCAAATTTTTCAACAGCCTTGATAAGGCCCAGATTTCCTTCCTGTATCAGATCGAGAAACAGCATGCCCCTGCCGACATAACGTTTCGCTATACTCACTACCAGGCGCAGATTTGCCTCCGCCAGTCTTCTTTTGGCCTCCTTGTCACCCTTTTCCATCGCAAGAGCAAGCTCCACTTCTTCTTCAGCTGTCAGTAACGGCACTTTTCCAATCTCTTTAAGGTACATCCTTACAGGGTCATCTATACTAATACCTTCAGGGAGAGTCAGATCGACTTCTTCTTCGGCATTCTGCATTTCCTTTATTTCCGAATCGATGTCCCCCACAACGTCGATACCCATATTCTCTACAGTTTCGTATATCTTCTCGATCTGCTCAGGCTCCAGTTCGACTTCCTCAAAAGCATCCATTATTTCCTTGTATGTCAACATGCCTTTGGATTTACCCTTTTCGAGCAGCTCTTTCAAAATGGCTTTTCTGTTGCTGTTTTCTTTTCCATTGTTCTTTGCTTTCATTTTCAGCCCCTCCCTTCCATCTTATATTCGGGCATTTCTTTTATCCTTTTTATTTCCTGTATCAATTCCCTCAACTCCGATTCCAGTTTATCGACTTCGTCATCTGTCAGTCTGCTTTTATTTTTCAGCAGGTCAATTATCTGATCCCGTCTCATTTCTGCTTTCAAAAGTTCTATGTCCCTAATTTTACCCAATATAGCCTTCTCATTATCATCGCAATGACATTCTTCGTTCAGTATCCTGGCAAAAATACCAGATTCGTCAGAAGAAACAGTATTCATCAACTCAGGCGGTGAAACGCCATAGCCTTCCTCGATCCGCTTGTATAAAATTTTTGCGATCCTGTTGTTTTCTTCCCAAATAAATTTTCCTATCTTAAAATGCTCTTTTACCACATTATATATACTATTGTCAACACATAATAACGACAGCACGAAACGTTCGCCATGGATTATCTTCTCCTTTAAGCCTGCCGCCGTCGAGTTTGTCTTTCCTGCTGGTTCAGCAACCTTTGTGATCCTTCTGATCTGTCGTGCTGAAGGGCGTACACGCCTTAAAACCTCTGACAGAATCGCTTCTTCTGATATTTCATATTCCCTGGATAATCTCTTTATGTACATTTCCCGTTCCATTGCATTGTCGACTTTTGCCAGTACATCAGCAGCTTTATTGAGGAACTTTATCTTTTCTTTAGTTTTTGAGAGATCATGCTCTGTCTTTATGGTCTTTATCTTATACTCCACCAGCGGCAGTGCATTATCCACCAATTTTCTGAATCTGTCTGCTCCGTTCCTTTTTATATAGTCATCCGGATCCGTGCCTTCAGGAAGTGAAAGCACGCGTACGCTGCATCCTGTATCGGTCAGAAGCTCGAGTCCCCGCATTGTTGCTGCTTGTCCGGCAGTATCCGCATCATATGCTATGATCACTTCGTTTGCATACTTCTTCAGCAGCCGCCCCTGGCTCTCGGTCAGCGCTGTACCCAGTGAAGCCACTACATTATGGATGCCACTTTGATACAGTGATATGACATCCAGATAACCTTCGACTATTATCAGGCTGCCTTCGATGTGGTTTTTTGCAAAGTTCAATGCATACAGATGCTTTCTTTTGTTGTACAATGCCGTTTCAGGAGAATTCATGTATTTGGGAAGCGAATCATCGAGAACACGTCCTCCAAACGCTATCACATTCCCCCTGACGTCAAAAATCGGAAACATCAGTCTTCCTTTGAAGCGGTCATACAGATTTCCTGAACTGCCCTTCAAAACAAGACCGCTGTCGAGCATGGCTTCCTCGCTGATCCCGTGTGACTTCAAGTGATTATATAAATCATCCCATCCGTCATTAGAGTAACCAAGCCCGAATTTCCTCGCAGTGCTGTCAGATATCCCACGTTTTTTGAGATAGGCTGTGGCAGCTTCACCCTGCTTCGATTTCAATGCTTCGTAAAAAAACCTTGCAGCTATCAGATTTATATCCTGTATCTGCTGCTTTATCCTCGCCTTTTTCTTCTCTCGCGGATCCTCGCTTTCCGGCAACTGGATCTTTGCCCTGTCCGCCAGCAGTCTCACAGCCTCAGTAAAATCCAGCCTTTCTGCGAGAGATATGAAATGGAACACATTTCCTCCCCTCCCGCAGCCAAAACAATAGAATATCTGCTTACCAGCCTCCACGCTGAATGAAGGTGTCTTCTCCCTGTGGAAGGGACACAGACCGAAATAATTCTTTCCCTTCTTTTCGAGCCTGACATATTCTGAAACGACATCCACTATATCATTGCTGATACGTATTTCTTCAATCAGTTCATCCGAATACCTAATCGAATCATCATCCTTTATCCTGGATACTGCCGCAGATCTGCACCGTCGATACTTCCTGTATCCCACAATAGTATACGGGCATGATCATTAAAATACTCTATTAAAATTCGACACTTTTGCCTTTATTCCTTCTTTTTGTTTGCCATATGCAGCTCAAATCATCGGCAACAATGATAAAACCTCGCTCCAAGCATTACTCAGAAGAGGTTTTATTTGTCTGCATTATATTCTACATGAATGGGTGATATCCCTTCAAAAAGGAGAAGTTTTTTATTGATGTGACAGGCTGTACAAAACTACAGACGGTTCTCACACGCTCAGCAGATCATCAAGTATGTAAGGAAGTGACACCGGAGTGACAGTATTGGCAGCCAGTAAATCTATCAACTTGCGTGTTTTGGACTTATCCACATAAACTCCTTCGAACTTTTCATTTTCAACCGAGCCGTCATCCAGCCTTTTCACTATTTCTATTCCGTAAACCGTCTGTACACTTTCCGGATAATCATGATCCGTTTCATTTTCCAGGAGATAGTATTCCAAATCAAATATACCTGTTTCTCCGAAATCCCCGACAACTTCATCGACTCGTATACACTTTTCCAGCATCCTGTTTGCCATGGATGACGCCCCCTTTTTTGGTGTAGTTTACTGCACTGCCTATTATAACTTATTTAGTTCGCTCATCCTATCAAAAAGTTTCGCCGTCATCCTTTAAATAACAACATCAATCGACATAAAAATAAAAAAACTCCGATATAATTAATGAAATACCGTCGTTTTTGGAAGGCTTTTATCGCAATCTTTTTTGTCCAACAAATGCAAATCAGAGCATCTCCACTATCTTTAAACTTTTCTCTGTGGCCAGATCGATGTAAGTGCTTTCGGATTTGACAATGGGTCTTGCGATATTATACGGGTTGATATGGACTATCTCACCAATGTTTCCATTGCTGAGCCTTACAAGTTCGCCAATATAGTATGATGCGATGTTCTTGAGGAATGTATTGGCAGTACGGTGGTCCAGCTTACCGAAATAGTCCTTTTCTATCGTTTCGAATACATCAAATGGACATACTCTTTCCTTATAGAGCCTGTTTGAAGTCATCGCGTCATATATATCAGCCACAGCTATTATCCTGGCAGTTTCATGGATCCTGTCGCCCGTGAGCCCGAAGGGATATCCTGAGCCGTCTTGTCTTTCGTGGTGCTGCAGTATGCCTTTCAGAATGTCTTCATTCATTCCGGGAAATGTTTCTGCCAGCTTATATCCAGCCATACAGTGCTTCTTGACTTCCTCGAATTCATCCTCATCGAGCGGTCCCGGTTTATTCAGTATTTCAGGCGGCACTCTGATCTTACCTATATCATGTAAAAAACCTGCTGTCACAAGGGATTTCAGCTTATGATAGTCATACTTCAGCCACTTGCCTATCAGCATTGACAGCATCGCTACATTTATACTGTGGGCGTACAGGTATTCGCCTGCGGCTCTCATTTCAGATATGGTGTTTACTATGTCCCTGTTCTCATTTATCCTGGTGAGCATGGAACTGGTGGCATGATCCACTCGTATCCTGTCTATCTCTTTGCCTTTGGATATGTCATGCAATATACTTTTGACAGAATTGAGATTTTCATTGTACTGTGCCCTGAACAGCTCAGAGTCACTAGCTTCAATGATATCGCCAGTGGTATCATACACTCTTATCCTGGTAAAGCCCAGCTGTATGATACGGTCAATCATATAGTCGTCAAGGACTGTTCCCTCGGCAACTATGATCGCTCCATATTCATTGAAGATATCCTCTGCTACCTTCATACCGGGTTTGCAATCAAAGACACTCACAAAAACCTTTTTCATACGTATCTCCCTGCTCATTGCCGAATTAACAGGATTTTTGTTATTTGATTATATTTACCACATTTACCTTGTATAGTATAGATAGTGGAAAAGAATGCCGCTTGAAGCATATGCAACATTATGTTAACATGCTGTAGTGAACAGCCTGTATTGATATTTTATGAAAGGGGTGCGGGATATGCAGTCAAAACAGTCCAAACGTACTAAGAACATAGAAAAAATCATTACCTCCTTCAGTAAGATGCACAAGCTCCCCAGAACCCTTATCAGATTTGGAGTTTACATCTCTCTGTCTCTCTACGTTATAGGCACCGTATTGGTAATCCTCAGTAATACGGTGTTGACATATGACCAATATTTCGACATGGTTTCGAAAGAAACAGTCAAAGTGAGCTTCATACTTGCTGCTGAAGCAGTTATTGGCGGCGTCATAATGGACTATGTTTTCAGAAGATAAACACAGGATGTCAGGCCTGAAAAGTGCCCGACTCCATTGCTTTTTTGCTTCCCCACTCTTCGTAATGTATTTTGTTCTCATCGAATCTGTCTGCAACAGTTCTTTCCTCACCCTTGTACCCTATCGAGATAAGGCCGACAGGTATTATTCTGTCAGGTAATGAAAGCAACTGCTTCATTCCTCTGGTCAGATGGACCACCGGATAAAGGCCGCACCAGACAGCGCCAAGACCCATTGCATGTATTGCAAGCAGCATATTCTGGATAGCTGCGGAGCAATCTTCTATCAGAAACCCGGTTTGCGGCTGCCTTTCCTTATCACCGCATACCACTATGCAAGTATCGGCATCGGGAAGCATCCTGGCATATGAATGGAAACCCGCGATCGCCTTTAGTCTTTCCCTGTCCCTTATCACCACGAAATGCCATGGCTGACGGTTGTGGGCTGAGGGAGCATAGCAGCCTGCCTTTATTATCGTCATCAGTTGTTCTTTCGTTATCTGTCCGCGTTTGTATTTTCTGATACTCCTGCGTGTAAAAATGGCTTCCATTACGTCCATAGTGATACTCCTTTGTTACGTAAATTTACTTGTTCACCGTGGCTCGCCCTGTCGTCCCGGATAGTCGAAACGGATCATTGTCTTTACATGTATAGTATACCAAAAATATACTAGCACATATCGTCATGATTTTCCACTGCAAAAACCGGCACATCAGTACCGGTTTATCTGCAGTTGTTTTATTTCTTCACCCGATCATGGTTCGGTATCTGTATGCATTTGCATTAGCATTAGCATTAGCATCTGCAATCGTTATGTCTTTGCTTGCTTTCGTGAGGCTGCTCTACGGTTCGGCTTCCTTTCCTGCCACACCATATACAGTGAACTTGCGATGAACAGCGATGAATATACGCCGCTAATGATACCCACCACCAGTGGAAGCGTGAACTCCCTTATGGACTGTATATTAAAGATGATAGCGTATACAAGCAGCGTCAGTACAGCTATCAATGTGGTAAGCGAAGTATTGACAGACCTGGACAGTGACTGGTAAACGCTTTTATTGACCAATTCCCTTACCGTAGCCTTACGCATCAGCTTCTTGTTTTCCCTTATCCTGTCATATATGACTATGGTATCATTGATAGAATACCCTATGATCGTCAGCATGGCAGCAACAAATGAGTCGTTCACTGGTATCTTCAGAAGCACATATGCAGCAAACATCACAATTATATCATGTATCAGCGTGACTACTGCGAAAACACCGGCCGACAGTCCGCGCAAAGCCCTGAATCTCCACCATACATACAGGATTATCAATACAGATGAAACCGCTATTGCCCTTAAGGCATTCATCCTGAATTCTTCACCAATGAACGGCTCAACACTGTTTACATTGATGCTGGAATCCTGCGGTATATTGAATTCATTCCTCAGTGCATTTATCACAATATTGCGTTCATCATCTGTCAGCGTTTCATTGCTGGCGATGTTCAATACCATGAGATGTATCCTGTCAGATTCATTTTCGGCATTGAATGTCGATGATTTGTTTACAGTAGCCGTTTTGCCTATGGAAGCCTTGACGATATCTGCAGCCAGTTCAGTGTCGAATGTGTCATCTGGCATCTCTATCTGCATGATAGTCCCGCCCTGGAATTGTATGTCCAACTGCACACCATTGACCAATACTCCGATTATACAGACGATGAAAATGAGTATGGACAATGCAAAGTAATAGTTTTTCTTTCCCATCAAATCAACCATGACTACACCTCCTTGACGCCATACAGCCATGTTTTTCTGGCTATATCGATATCAGAAACAGAGTTCAGGATCGTCCTGGTAAGCGTCAAAGCGGTAAAGAAGCTTACAATGACACCAATGGACAATGTGTATGCGAATGAAATCATGGCGCCTGTTCCAAAGAAATAAAGTATCACTGCTACTATCAGTGTGGTTACATTCCCGTCTACTATTGCAGAGAAAGCTCTCTTAAATCCGAGGTCGATGGCAGTCTTGATGGTCTTTCCGGAACGGAGTTCTTCCTTTATCCTTTCGGTTATTATGACATTGGCATCGACTCCCATGCCCACTGACAGGACAATACCTGCAAGTCCTGGAAGTGTGAGTGTGATACCCAGCCAGGATACAAAATTGAGCGTCATGATCGTCAGCATAAAAAGTGCAATGGACGCAATCAGCCCCGGCAATCTGTAATACAATATCATGAACATACATATGAGCAGGAATGCCACAATGAAAGCCCTTATCGTAACATCAAGAGCACCTCTTCCCAGCAGCGGGCTAATGGCGTTGACTTGCTTCGCCTCCAGCTTGAACGGCAGTGCACCGGCTCTTATGGTGTCAGCCAGTTCCTTGGCTTCTTTGACTGCCTCGTCATGGTCTCTGTTGCCGAGAGTGATAACGGCATTTCCTTCCGTGATATGCGATTGTACGACCGGAGCGGAGATGAACTGATCATCCATGAAAATGGCTATGCGCTGACCTATCAGCCTTCCCGTGGCCTCGGCAAACGCTTCCCTGCCCCTGTCATTGAGCTCCAGGACCACCTCCATGCCTTTTGTCATCGGGTTCTGAGCCGGATAGGCATTGACAACATCAGTACCTTCGAGGACTTTCCGGTTAGTAGGCAAGGGATTCCCGTTATCATCCAATTTGTCTTCATCGACCTCCTGGAATGTCAGCAGAGCCGTTTCACCTATCATGTCCAGAGTCTTGTCCGGATTGAAATCTGTTTCTCCCGGAGCCCACGGTATCTGAACGATGACTCTGCCCGCATTCACGTCGGTGGTGAGGTATCTGTCAAGGATACCAGCCTTATCAAGTCTCTTCCCGATTATAACCTTTGCAGTATCAAGATCCTCCTGAGTGGGCTTTACTCCCTCTTCAGTGACTGCATACAGCATCGCATCTATTCCCCCGTTGATATCAATACCCGGGACTATATCATTTACACCGGGTATCTTTACAAGGCCAAAAAGACTGCCGGCGAAGCAAATATATGTCATCACGGCAATCAGGGCAAAAACGAGGAACAGCTTCAGCCCGTTGTTCCCTTTCATCTGTATAAAATCCTCCTTTGCTTAACCACATGTGGTAATTATATTACTATCGTTTCAGTGAGTCAATATAATTGCTCTTATGAAGAAGAGCGTATAAGTTGTCAGATCAGCTTGGTATCATTTATGAACAACTGGAACTGCAGACCTAAAAAGGCTGCAGCACGTCTGTTCATTGTCATTCGCACAAGGAAAATTTCAAAGTAATCCATCACAGGACAAATTTTCGTATCTATGTCCAGTATCAGGTCACAGGTCTTCTTTTCGCTGTCCACTGAGATTTCAGACTTTTCAACTGCGTAATTGACCCTGTCATGTATGTCAAATGTGGCCAGATCTGTATTCGTCACCCTGCTCCTGTGCACATCCGACTTGTCGGCCAGTATAAGAGCTGCCGCAATACTGCTTACAGGTGTTCCTGTCTGCTCATCATGGTTCCCTATCGCCATCATTATCTGGGCAGCTTCATCGTAATCCATGCCCATGCCTGTCAGTATCTGATAGGCCAATACAGCACCTATATGAGCATGGCCGCTCCTGTTGACTGCATTCCCTATATCGTGAAGATACCCGGCGATCCTGGCCAGCTCCACCTCTCTTTCCGGAAAGCCCAGTTGCTCCAGTATATTCCCGGCAGTGTCAGCCACAAGACCAACATGCCTGAAAGAGTGCTCTGTATAGCCCAGTGCCCGCATCTGAGCCCCCGTGATAGTCAGCAGCGTTCTGATTTCCCTGTTTTTTCTGATATCTTCGATGGTAATCAATTTGACACCTCTTTCCCTTCCGGGTTTTCCGCACTGTGATACTGTTATTCCGGATCTGATTCGACTGCCTTGATCCACAGTGCACACTCCACTCTTTTTCTTTCGAGATTGCATCCTATATCATAAGGCTTGTCCAGACTGTTGTTGAACTGCCATGCATTTGCCGCGCAGCCTCCGCTGCAGAAAAATCTGGCCCAGCATTTCCTGCACTCTGCTTTTGTATATATATTTTCTCTTCTGAACATATCGCAGATCGCAACATCTGTTTCAAAGCCTTTATTGACATTACCCATTTTAAACTGGTCCATTCCTACGAACTGATGGCAGGGATACAGGTCTCCCTCAGGCGTCACCGCCAGATATTCATGTCCCGCGCCACACCCTTTCATTCGCTTTATTACACACGGCCCCTGTTCCAGATCGATCATGAAGTGGAAAAAATTAAAACCTCTGGACTCACTGTACCGCTTGACATATTCCAGTGCCAGTTCTTCGTATTCCCTGAACAGCACCGGCAGGTCCTCATGCCTCAGATCGAATCCGGTTTCCCTGGCAGCGACCACAGGCTCCACTGACACTTGTTTGAACCCAAGGTCCGCCAGGTGCAGTACATCCTTTGAGAAATCAAGGTTTTCACGGGTAAATGTGCCTCTTACATAATAGTTGTCCTGATCTCTTGAATCAGCCATATCTTTTATTTTAGGCAATATATCGCTGTAAGTGCCTCTGCCGTCTGCCCGGCAACGCATCCTGTCATTCACCTCCGGCCTTCCGTCAAGGCTCAGCACCACATTCCCCATGTATTCATTTATGAATCGTTTGTGATCTTCATTCAGCAGCACTGCATTTGTAGTGAGCGTGAACCTGAAGTTCTTCCCTGTTTCCTTCTCTCTTTCAAGTGCATAGAGCACTGTTTGCTTTACAGTATCGAAATTGAGCAGCGGTTCACCGCCAAAGAAATCCACTTCAAGGTTGCGGCGGGTTCCCGATCTCTCTATCAGGAAATCTATTGCTTTCTTTGCCACCGATAGCGGCATCAGAGTCCTCCTGGTGCCGAAATCACCTGTAGAAGCGAAGCAATACCTGCACCTCAGATTGCAGTCATGTGCGATATGGAGGCACAAAGCTTTGACGATCGGCTGTCCTTCATTGTACAGAGGGTTTTTCGCCAGATATTCTTCATATATATCCTCGGACATAAGCTGTCCTGCAGCCTGCAAACCTCTCAATTCTATCAGAGCTTCTCTTATTTCTTCACTGCTGTATCTGGCGGACAGCTTCTCTATGATCTCTTCATCTGGTTTTCCCAGTTCATCAATAATTTCAAATGTCATATCATCGACGACATGTACTGTGCCACTGTTGACATCCAACACGATATTGGTTCCATGCATCGTAAATTTGTGTATCATTTTTGTCTCTCCATTCCGCTGATGTCCTTCATTAAAGCCTTGAGCGGGCACATCCGGACATAATAACAGCGAGAGGCGTACAGCCCCCCGCTGTCAAAGCTCTTCAGCAGGTCATCTCTTCTCACATTTCTGGTTTGCCACAGTACAGCTGGTCTTGCATGCCGACTGGCAGGATGTCTGGCATTCGCCGCATCCGGAGTTTTTGATATCCTTCTTCGATATTGGTGCATTGATGGTCTTTATATGTTTCATATGTAATCCTCCTGATCTGTTAGTAATTTGCAACACTCATGGTTTGCCAAAATATTATAGCATATTCACCAAAAGATGAAAAGGTCAACTGTCGATATATTTGTATTTCTGCACTTTCGGGGAGTTTATGCTCATTATGCCGCCGATAGCTCCGGAAAGCACTCCAATTACCGTCATTGTCAGAACATTCCTGTCTACTGCAAAATTCCCATAAACGACACTGCTGAATAAATAAAGGATGATCATATACGTCAGACCCACAATACTCCCGTTGAGCCATCCTTTGCTCCGGACACCTCTGGTGGATACTGCTCCTGCCGTGAGGACACTGACAACAGTTATTATCACCACCACTGGTGTGACAAGTCTCTGCGGAAAATCGACATTTGCAAGGATCAGCGCAAAAACCATGAACGCAGGTATGGTTACTATATAGGATGCTAGGAGCCCTTTCAAAATCAATATCAGGTTAAGCCTGTCATATTCCTCATGTTTTGTGCTTCTTTTAATTGCCGGCATTATATCACTCCCAGGCATATGGTTTTTTACTATATATTATTACCTGAAACAAATATATAGAACCGGTGTATGTCTTAACCTGCTCCAAATCAGCTTCCGGTATCAGAACCCGCTCCTGGCAGCAAAAAATCCCGCTTGTGCTTCAACGGGATAAGTTGCATTAAATTATGATGAGAATTTTCCAGCCCGTCTCTCCGGACTGGGCAACTCCCTCTGATAACCTCCGGTTTAAAGCCCGGATCAGTTTTCGATAGGCTTTATCACTTCTTTAATAGCCCATTTTTTGAAATTGATCTTGGCTTTCTCTACTCCGGTTTCTATCGTTACCTCATCGTCCTTTATGTTGACGATTTTTCCAGATACACCGCCGATAGTTATCACTTCGTTGCCTACCTGCATCGAATCGAGCATTGCTTTGGCTTTCTTGTCCCTTCTCTTTTGGGGCAGGAATATAAGCAAATACATCATCAGGATAAAAAATACCAGGTAGCCCAACGTTGGAAGCCACATGCTTATGCCTTGACCGTCCATAATATTCCTCCTTTGGTTCTTATTTATTATAGGTCTGAGTGCGACCAAAATAACAGGTTTTAATGCTTATATCCATATGATCTGAAAAATTCATCCCTGAAATCTCCAAGTCTATCCTCAATTATAGCTTGTCTTATACCACTCATCAAGTCCAAAAGGAATTTTAGATTGTGCCATGTGGCAAGTCTCATCCCCAGGATTTCCTGCGCCTTCAGCAAATGCCTGATATACGCCCTTGTAAAGTTTTTGCATGCGTAACATCCGCATTTCGGATCCAGCGGTGAAAAATCTCTTGCATACTTCGCATCCCGGACTATGATCCTGCCTTCTGAAGTCATTACTGTCCCGTTCCGACCTATCCTTGTAGGCAGCACGCAGTCGAACATATCGATGCCGCGTATAGCTCCTTCAACAAGATAATCAGGACTTCCCACACCCATGAGATACCTGGGTCTGTCCTCAGGAAGCAGCGGGACAGTGCATTCCAGTACCCTGTACATATCCTGCGCCGGTTCTCCGACACTCAGGCCTCCGATGGCATATCCCGGGAAATCGAGCCTCAGGAGTTCCTTTGCACTTTGCATCCTCAGGTCGTCATACACTCCTCCCTGGACAATACCGAATAAAGCCTGGCTTTCTGTGTTCTTATGCGCACTTTTGCACCTTTCCGCCCACCTGGTAGTCCTTTCCAGCGATTTTTTTGCATAATCGCGGTCTGCAGGATAAGGGATACACTCATCGAATGCCATTATTATATCGCTGCCGAGATCGTTCTGTATCTTTATAGCCAGCTCAGGTGTGAACAAATGCTTTGATCCGTCGATATGGGATCTGAAGGTTACACCTTCCTCTTTAATGTTCCTCAGATCACTGAGGCTGAATACCTGAAACCCACCGCTGTCAGTCAGTATCGGCCTGTCCCAGTTCATAAAGCTGTGGAGTCCCCCTGCTTCACGTATCAGCTCATTGCCTGGTCTCATGTAAAGATGGTATGTATTGCTCAGGATAATCCCTGCGCCGATTGCCTTCATTTCATCAGGAGACATGCCTTTTACGGTAGCCTGTGTGCCAACCGGCATAAATGCAGGGGTCTCAAAGGATCCATGGGGTGTGTGGACAATACCGAGCCTGGCACCTGTCTGTTTACACTTTTTTATTAATTCATATCTTATAGCAGCCATCTTCTCTCCCTGTCCGACTTGTTGATAAAATCATTTTATAAACATGGCATCTCCGAAGCTGAAAAATCTGTAGCGCTGCTCAACAGCAGAACTGTAGGCAGACAGAATGCGTTCCCTGCCGGCAAATGCACTTACGAGCATCAAAAGTGTAGATTCGGGCAGGTGGAAGTTGGTAATCATTGCATCGACAGCCTTGAATCTGTATCCGGGATAAATGAATATATCTGTGGAACCGGACAATGGACTGACTATGCCCTCATCAGAGCTCACAGTCTCGAGAACGCGGCAGCTTGTCGTTCCAACAGCAATGATCCTGCCGCCTTCCGCCCTGGCCTTATTGATGGTATATGCAGCCTCCTTGCTCAGATAGTATACTTCGGAGTGCATCACATGGTCTTCAATATTCTCGGTCTTTACTGGCCTGAAAGTGCCAAGACCGACGTGCAATGTCAGATATACGATATATATGCCGCTGTTTTTCAGATCCTCCAGCAGTCCCCTGGTAAAATGCAGCCCGGCAGTAGGTGCAGCAGCCGATCCCATATATCTTGAGTATACAGTCTGATACCTTTCGGCATCATCAAGCTTTTTAGTGATATATGGCGGCAGAGGCACTATACCGACCTTATCCAGTACTTCATGGAAGATACCGTCATATTCAAATCTCGCGATCCTGTTGCCGCCCTCCACCACATCAATGATCTCCGCTCTGAGCAAACCATCACCGAAAACGAATCTGGCACCTGGTTTTGCCCGTTTCCCCGGTCTGAGGATGACCTCCCATAAGTCGCCTGATATATTCTTCATTAAAACGAACTCAATGCTGCCCCCTGTACCTTCCTTCACACCGAGAAGCCTTGCAGGCATCACCCTGGTATCATTGAGGACCAGGCAATCACCGCATCTCAGATATTCCTTTATATCTCTGAATATCCTATGTTCGACACTCCCGGTGTTTCTGTCGAGCACCAGCAGTCTGGAACTGCTCCTTTCGGCGATGGGCTCCTGAGCTATGAGCTCTTGCGGCAGTTCATAGTAAAAATCACTGGTTTTCATATTTCTCCTGTTCTGTCCACATTGTCCGCATTTTATACTTATCTTTTTACTTAAAGCAAAAAATATCCGGTAAACATACGATGATGGGAATTACTCAAAAAATAAGCTGCAAACAATGCAGTTTATTTATCCAACATCGTGGAAATCATACTATATTGCAGAACATTTTACAATACATGATGCTTATTATTCGACCTTTGTCCCCTGGAAATAATGCATGAGTATATCTTCATATGTCATTCCGGCCTTAGCCATTCCTATGGCACCTTCCTGGCTCATGCCGACGGCATGCCCCCAGCCCTTCCCTGTAAAAGTATATGTCCTGTCTCTTATACACATCT
>DGEE01000039.1:38516-39531 GCA_002385815.1 Hungateiclostridiaceae bacterium UBA3934 | reverse complement strand
TTAATATAAGGCTTCCGGAGAACTTCAATTCACCATATAAAGCACGCAATTTCGCAGACTTCTGGAGGCGTTGGAATATTACTGTCTCCAACTTCTTCTATGACTATATATTCAGGAGGATCTTCAGGTTCGGAGACGGAGTGCCGAAACTCGTGCTGGCGACGATGATCACATTCATCGTGTCCGGTCTGTGGCATGGTGCCAGCTGGCATTTTGTTTTCTGGGGTGTCGCAAACGGGATACTCGTGAGCCTGGCCAATATCATGACGCTGAAAAGGAGAAAGCTGCCTTTCCCGCTGGCATGGGCGCTCACATTCTTTTTTGTCCTTGTGACAAGAGTGCTGTTCGATGCAAATGGGATGACGCAGGCGTTTAATGTTTACAGATCCATGTTCGACATCAGGCCTGCGCTGAGCGGGTTCAGGGTATTTCTGAACTCGGGCCTGATGTACATAAGCCAGAATCTGTATGAGATATTTTTGATCATTGCAGGTGCGTGCATATGTTTTTTCGCACCAAATACCCGGGAGATGTTTTCGGAATCCAGGCCCAGATGGTACCATGCTGTGTTTGCCGGGGCGCTGTTTACAATGTCGCTGTTTTTCATGGGAAGGGTGTCGAATTTCCTGTACTTCCAGTTTTGATGGCCGATGCACATGCCGGGCATGATTTTATTAAGGATGAGATGACGATGAGCTTCAAAAAATGGATCGCTGTTTTCATATCGACAGTTATCTTAGTGGGTGCACTGACAGCCGGATTCAATGCACTTGTGGATCCTTTCGGTATTTTCGGGGATGTGCTTTTTGACTGGTATGCCTACGATATGACGCAAAATCCGAGAGTTGCAAAAATCGCGTATCTGGACAGGCACCACGAAAAATATGACTCGTACATAATTGGCTGTTCAAAAACCAGCTCATATTCGACTGAAGCCCTCAACGAATATTATGGAGGAGCCAGCTTTTACAACATGCTGATGTACGGCGGTGATATGTATGATATCGAGATGACC
>DGEE01000039.1:30491-38452 GCA_002385815.1 Hungateiclostridiaceae bacterium UBA3934 | reverse complement strand
GGACGGCTCATCGCTGCTGCTGTTTTACGGCAAGTATCTTTTTGCAAACCCATCCTATGCTGTTGACAAGATAGCTGCCTGGATATCAGATGAATATCTGGTCAATGAAAATGATGTGTTCATCCCTGAAACAGGTGCGTACGACAAGTCTGTCAGGGATGTGGAAAGGATCAGCGGTCTGAAGCAGTATCTTGAAACATATCCGGCCTTCCGGACCGTTTTGAAGAAGGAGTCGCTGGATGCCATGGATGAATGCCTTGATTCGATCCGGAGCATAAGAGACATGTGTGATGAGAAGGGCGTTTCCTTCATGCTGATCATATCTCCGATATATCACACGGAGATGGATATGTACGATAAAGCTCAGCTGGCGGAATTCCTTACCCGTCTGTCACAGATAACTCCCTACTGGGACTTCTCCGGATATAACTCGGTCAGCTTCGAGCCAAGGTATTTCTATGACCCGTACCATTTCAGGAATGCAGTCGGCGATATGGCACTGGCAAGGATATTCGGGGACGACAGCAAATATGTACCTGAAGGTTTTGGCAGGTATGTCGACGAGGATAATATAGACACTCATCTGGCTGGATATTTCAGCGGAGCGGTTGCAGGAACCGACAGCGCAGGCACTGGGCCGGCAGCAGGGTATCCGGACATAGATGATCATACCTGCAGGGTCCCGATACTGATGTACCATCATCTCGATGATGAGGTGACCAACAGTTCTGTGATTACTCCCGAAAGATTTGAGGAGCATCTGGCTGCATTGAAGGATGCCGGATTTAATGCCATCACGCTGCATCAGCTGGCTGCCTATGTGGAAAAAGGTGAAGAGTTGCCGGATAATCCGGTGGTGATCACCTTCGATGACGGCTACAGCAGCAATTATGAACTGGCCTATCCGCTTCTGAAAAAATATGATATGGCCGCGACCATCAATGTGATCGGCGTGTCAGTGGGCGCTGAGATCTACAAGGATACAGGTGTGCCGATAACGCCCCATTTTTCATTCGAAGAAGCGCGGGAAATGCTGCAGAGCGGACTGATAGACATACAGAGCCACAGCTATGATATGCACAACAGCGAGCAACTGGACGAGGATTACCGGCAGGGTGTCTTTATGAAGGCCGGCGAAAGTGAAGAAGAATACATTTCCGCTTTCCGCAGCGATTTTGAAAGATCGAGGCGGGAGATTGAAGAGAATACGGAGGCCAAAGTCATTGCATATGCCTATCCCAATGGCTTCTATACAACTTTGAGCGAAGTTCTCCTGGGTGAGATGGGAGTGAAGATCACTTTTACCATCGAGGAAGGCATGAATACTGTTATCAAGGGGTTGCCGCAGAGCCTGAGAGCGATGAAACGGTACAGGGCTGGTGAGGATATTTCAGGCAGCGAGCTTGTGGAGAGGATCAGGGCGGATATTACGGAGTGATCGGTCGAAAGGTATGGAAGTGTTGTTGGAGTATCCATAGAGTGTTTATTTAAGTGAAAAATTTCGGCGGACTATGGTAAAATAATGTACTGGAGATGTATACGGATCCTGGCCGTATCATGGCCGCGGGCCTGATGATAAAGCTGTTTTGAGAAAACATGCTGTGAAATGTGAATACTTTATGAGATAGTATTAGATAACTTATGAAAAACAATTTGGAGATAGTTGGATTTTTTCAGGCAGGGTGATCGATATGGATACGAGAGAAAAAATAGTGGAATTCTTCAAGAGCCGCGGAAAGGCAGACGATCTGGCATATGATACTGATCTGTTCAAGGGCGGGTACATCAACTCGCTGTTTGCTCTTGAAATGGTACTGTTTCTGGAGGAGACATTTAAGATAAAGATAAAGAACAAAGAGATCAGTGAAAAGAATTTCAGGACCATTGACAGCATAGCGGGTGTTGTGGAGAGATCCTTGCAGTCCGGCAGATGACAGCTGGTCACTGCGGCTGTTTCATCGTTTGGAAGGATATGCTGTCATAACGTTGAACATATGATGCTGCAGATATGTCCGGGGAACAGAAGGTGATACTGGTATGTCAAAAAAAATAAAGTGCCTGGTGTGGGATCTGGACAACACGCTTTGGGACGGGATACTACTGGAAGACGGAGATGTAGTGCTCAGGGAAGGCATTACGGATATTCTGAAGGAGCTTGACAGGCGCGGGATACTGCTTTCCATCGCCAGCAAGAACAACAGGGAGGATGCACTGGAGAAGCTCCGGGAGTTTGGTATCGATGAATATTTTATATACCCGCAGATAGGATGGGGCAGCAAAGCAGACTCCATTTCGGAGATCGCTGCATCTCTCAATATCAGCACGGATACATTCGCGTTCATAGACGATCAGCCCTCGGAGAGGGAAGAAGTGAAGTTTGTGCTGCCTGAGGTCATGACCATTGATGCGGCTGAATACAAAAACCTGCTGCAGATGGAAAGGTTTATACCCAGGTTCATCACCGAGGATTCCAGGATGCGCAGGAAAATGTACCAGGCTGACCTGGAAAGAAAAAATGTGGAAAGCAGTTTCAAAGGTTCCAGCGAGGAGTTTCTGGCCACCCTCGGCATGGAGCTTACAGTGGCTCCTGTGATGAAGGGCGATCTTGAGAGGGTCGAAGAGCTTACAGTGCGCACCAACCAGCTCAATTCAACAGGTGTGACCTACAGCTTCGAAGAGCTCGGAAACTTTATCACTTCGAAAAACCACATATTTCTGATTGCTGAATTGAAGGACAAGTTCGGGCCTTACGGGAAAATAGGGCTGGTCCTGCTTGAAGAGACAGAGGATGAACTGAGGATAAAGCTTCTGCTGATGTCATGTCGCGTAATGACGAGGGGTATAGGTTCCGCACTTCTGGTGCACGTCATCAGGCTGGCTTCTGAGAGAGACAAGAGGCTGGTCGCAGATTTTATCGATACCGGCAGGAACAGGGTAATGTATATCACGTACAAGCTTATGGGTTTTGAAGAGGCCGGGACAGATGAAAGCTCAGAAGGTGGAGACATGATCGAGCTTGTGTACAGGGGAAGCGGAGAGAAGCAATATCCTTCATATCTGAAGTTCATTGTCAAATGAAACAGCACATGCTGACTGCTTCCTGAGATCTCTAACTCAGTCTTGACAGTTTGTTCAGTATAGTGAACAAAACCACTGTTAAATTCGAAATGCTCGACAGCAATATCTGTGGCTTGTGCAGGTTTTTATCAAAGCCTGCACTGCCTTTTTTCGCCTTGTTGATGATAAAATGCACCTGAAACACTATGGCCAGTGAAGCTATAGCTTTCAGCAGGATTGTCTCAAGGAAGAACGCACAATAGATTATGAAAACGATAACGACCATGTTGATGACAACACTCAGGCCGTCACCGAATTTTCTGATATCGATGTCGATCAACTCCTCCAGATCGCTTTCCAACTCCTCGTCCAGTTCGTGCTGCTGGAAACTGTTGAGCATCAGAAGAGTGTATATGCTTTTGACTGCTGCCAGTGTAATCAGTGCCGCTGTGACCCCGAAAAAAATATTGTGGTTCGTTGACAGCGCGATCACCGGGAATGCCAGTACTGCCAGGAATATCAGAACACTGCCCTTGGATTGCATTTTGCACCCCTGATTATCATACTGTTTTGTGAATATCTCTATTTCAAACTATTATACAATAAAAAATCATATTCAGATACAAAAAGTTTATGTCATTGCATTTCAACACAGGCGTATTTTCGCTGCAGCCCCCGTCGTGGAATAATACACAGGCAAAAAAGTAATGCTAATCAATGTTGTTCCACAAATCGAATACAAGGAGGATGACAAATGTCAAAAACCGTAGTCGGTATTTTTGAAACACAGGATCATGCCGAAGTGGCTGCACGCCGTATCAAGGAACAGGGTCTGCGGACAGATGATATTTCCATCGTTGCAAAACAGGGAGACAGCGGGGATCCTTATGATGCCGGGGCAGCAGCAGACAGAGCCGGTGCCGGAGGGGCGGATGGGAACGCCGGTTTTGGCATCGGCCCTGTAACAATGGGCGGAGGGACCGGTGCAAATCCACGGATGGGTGGCCGCTCTGCTCCGAATGACAATATTTCGGATGGTGTTATATCAGGAGGTCTGCTGGGCGGTCTTGCAGGACTGTTGATAGGAGCGGGAAGCATGATCGTACCCGGACTTGGCATAATCGCCGCCGCCGGCCCTGTCGCAGGACTGCTTTCAGGTGCTGTCACCGGCGGAATCGTGGGCGGACTTATCGACCTTGGGATACCGGAAAGGGAAAGCAGACAGTATGAAAGCGATATCAGACAGGGAAAGGTTTTATTCAGCATGAAAACTGACGAGGATAAGGTGAGCCGCGTCACGGAGATCCTCAGAAACAGCGGAGCCAGCAACGTACAGGTTTACTGATCTGTTGTACCGCCGGATGATCCGGTATCATCCGAGCTACCATCGGATGTCTCCTGAATATCCGGATCATCACCCGGGGTTTTCGAATTATCAGGGTCGACATTGGTTGCCCCCGGGTTATCGGAGTCGTCTCCGCCAGCCCCGGTATCAACAGGCTCAGTGTCCGATGCCCCGGTTGTATCCGGATCGGCGTCGGACGCTGCGGCGGTATCCGGTTTATTGCCGGATGGCTCCTGTGTCTCCGGCGTATCAGCGTCAGCCGGTTTTGCTGTATCAGTCTTATTTGCCATCTGAGCAGCCAGACCCGGGGTGAGAGTACCGTCAGGCTGCCGTATGCCGACAAGGAATTCCTCGTTGCATGCATTGTAGCGGCTTGTGTGCAGCTTTGTCTGAGATATGACCTTATCGCCGACCTTGACTGTTTTGTATGTTTCGACAACGAATCCATCGGTACCGTACTGACTTTTTTTCACTGTCCCCACAGGAAGCGTCGGATCGTCCACATATTTCGTCACGTATGGTGTACGGCTCAGGGTCTTTGTACTGATAACAACAGATTTGTCCGGGTTTGTACAGGTCCCCATGAATACGACATGGACCTGATTCTTCTCCACCCACGAAAGAATTTTGATGGGCCAGCCTGTATTGTTGATAAAGCGCAGATCCGTACCACCATAGTATGCTGTGGCATCCAGTCCCAGAGGCACATAATTGACTATGAAGGAATGGTTTTTTCTTTCGACTACTTCAAGATCTGACAACAGCACGGCATTATACAGTGTGCTGGATGCCTGGCAGATCCCTCCACCCATGCCCTCTTCGACACGTCCGTTTATGTAGATCATGGCGGTCTTATAGCCTGTCTTCGCATTTCTTGAGCCTACGACTTCATTGAAGGAAAACTCCTCGTCGGGCATGAGTATGTAGTTGTGGTATTTGCTGGACGCCAGAGCTATATTGTGCATCCTGTTTTTCTCATTCTGTGTCCTGGTCTGGAATGATGTGCTGTAGCTTGCGAGCTCATCCCTGAACAGCATCGAAGAAGCCGCATCTGAAGTGATTTCAGGCATGGAATAGGTAACTGGCAGCTTGCGCTCCGTATTTTCTGTTTTATTATGCTCACTGATTATCTGCTCCAATTCGGCCTTGTCGATCTGTCTGCCTGTTTTATGCGGTACCAGGACCAAGGTGCCGTTTTCCATTTTATAATAGGCATCTGCCGGGTCAGAGATTATCCTGTTGTACACTTCGCCGGCATCGAACCGGGTCGTCTCCGTTATGATCACATTGGGTCTGATGACCCCGCCCCGGCCCTCTTTTATGTTCTGGATGACAAGCGACTTCACTTCTTCCCTGTCGACAGCCTCCCCATGCCTTCCGGACCTGATTACGACGCTTTCGTCGGAAATAAGCAGTATGCCTTCCCTGACCTGCTGGAAAGCCAGGACAGAGAATTTATTGACGAAATCGTCTATTTTGCTTTCATCAAAGCTCTGAGGCACATCGACCACGATCCCGCTGATGGCGGCCCTGGCGATATCGTACAGGCGATCGAACACAGTTCCGCTGCGGCCTATGGAAAATGCCCATCCGGCAGCGGCGTCAATGTCATATACGACCCCCAGGTCCGGGTATGACGCTTTCAGTTCCGCCAGATCCGTTTTCAAAGTAACGTCGAGACCGGAGGCAGGGACAGTGTACCTTGTTTCCAGAAGGCTGAGCATCTCTTCCCTGCTCATACCCGACACATCGAGCCCTCCTATATGCACACCCTTGTACGTGCTGTCATGCTGAAGGATGACATATGCGGACACGCCTGCTGAAACCAGCATGACGGCGGTAAAAACGAGCAGAATGATCATCAGTTTCGATCTCTTTTTTTGGGGGGAAAGGTTGGTTGTAACTTCGGTTTTCATATATCCAACACCTTTGAGAATGTTATTCATCGGAGGCTTATAATATTACTATATATCAGACTCTTTTATTATCGCAATTGTTTCATAGGAACGCAATATGTTAAATTTTTATTACTGAAGATGCAATTTTTCAATACAAGTGTAGAAATAGATTGAAAAAAGATATAGTATAAGAGATAGGGAGTGGAATAGAGAAAAACGGTATGGCGATGAACGTTATGTTGTGATTTTGAGGGGATACTATCCGATGAATGTATTTAATGAGGCTGAATTCAATGATATATGCAAAAGACTGGGCGCTGACGGTATTATCAGAGATGTGACCATAAGGTATGCCAGACCCGGCTACTTTAACAGGATAAGGAATGCCGTCAGATACGACAGGAGAGGTGAGGTTGTGTTCTGTGTCATAAGACCTGACGGGAGGGTCATCATGACCAGGCGCAGCGACTATCCTGAAAACATCTACAGGATCCCCACAGGCGGGATCGGCTCTGATGAAGATGTGGCAGATGCCGTCTTCAGGGAGGTCAGGGAAGAACTCGGTCTCGAAGTCAGGATACGGGCATTTGCAGGTGTTCTCAGGATAAGATTCCAGTACAGGAACGAGAGTGTCATGTTCTATTCGTACATATTCATACTGGACGAGGTCGGCGGTCGGCTGCTTGCTGATGCCAGCGACGATGAGATAAGTGAAATAAAGGAAGTGGATCTGGAGGAGTTCGGTCATCTGGTCCGGGCACTTGACAACATCAAAGGCAGGTGGCAGGATTGGGGGAAATTCCGATACATTTCTTCAAATGCCGCATTAGATTATTTGAAGCATAAGAGTATATAATCGTCGAACTGTGCCTATACTTATAGCAAAAGGCAATTTTTGCAAGAAGGTGCAGATGATGGGTACTCAATTGGTCAAGTACGGACCGGAAAAGGGTGTTAAGGCGAAAAGTCTGAGGAAGCCGGTGCTCCGGCGATCCAGGGCATATTGCGCACTGACCGGTGATGAACTGCAGATAATTGACGCGGCTTTGCAGGCAAAGGAGGAGTGGCTGGCAGCAGGGATCAACTTCGAGCAGGTCACGGACGAGCTTCTGGTGGATTACTACATATACAGGATGAAGGCCTGCGAATCGAAGTATACCTATTTTCTCAGGCTTGCCAGGGAAAAAGGTCTTACGCACTACTTTTGAAAACACAAGTCATATCAAGCAGACTGTACAAGTATAAATAAATATACGCGAAACAGAAAGCAGGTCTTCGCCGGACGGGGATACGGAAATGGATTTTGGAGTTGTTCTGGCTTATGTGGCGGGCATCATAGTGGTGCTTGTTCTGGTCAAAGTATTCACGAAACCTTTGAGAGTGGTAATGAGGCTGGTCCTCAATGCGGTGCTCGGTGCGCTGGCATTGCTTCTGGCCAACTGGATAGGCGGAATGTTTGGATTCCATATCGCATTCAACGTCTATACTGCTTTTATAGTTGGCACTCTCGGCATACCGGGATTCGTCCTGCTCGTCATTCTAAAGCTCCTGTTCGGTATCGTTTAGAAAATCAGTTAAAAGCACTTCACAAAAGCCCTTCAGAATGTTAAAATAGTATCAGACGTGCAGTTTAATTTTGTATACAATATACAATATTGAGC
>DGEE01000039.1:0-30399 GCA_002385815.1 Hungateiclostridiaceae bacterium UBA3934 | reverse complement strand
AAGTAAAGGGGAGATAAAAATGGGTAAAAACATGAAAACGATGGACGGAAATACCGCTGCGGCTTATGTTGCATACGCTTTTACCGATGTAGCGGGCATCTATCCTATTACTCCATCGTCTGTCATGGCTGAGCTTGTTGACGAGTGGTCAGCCAATGGCAGGAAGAATATTTTCGGCCAGCAGGTAAGGGTCGTTGAAATGCAGTCTGAGGCCGGAGCAGCAGGGGTAGTACATGGTTCCCTGACAGCAGGTGCTTTGACAACAACATTCACCGCATCTCAGGGATTGCTGCTCATGATACCGAATATCTACAAAATCGCCGGTGAGCTTTTGCCGGGAGTTTTCCACGTGAGTGCCAGAGCAGTAGCCAGCCATGCACTGTCCATATTCGGTGACCACTCCGACGTTATGGCATGCCGCCAGACTGGTGCAGCACTTCTGGCTGAAGGAAGCGTGCAGGAGGTAATGGATCTTGCTCCCGTGGCGCACTTGAGTGCAATAAAGGGCAGAGTTCCCTTCATCAACTTCTTTGATGGATTCAGAACATCCCATGAGATCCAGAAGATCGAAGTTCTCGAATATGATGACCTGGCGAAGCTGGTGGATCATGATGCTGTCAGTGAGTTCAGAAAGAGAGCTCTCAATCCTGAGCGCCCTGCGGTAAGGGGCACGGCGCAGAATCCGGACATATTCTTCCAGGCCCGTGAGGCTTCAAACGTATACTATGACGCTTTGCCTGAAATAGTTGAGGAATACATGAACAGGATAAATGAGCTCACAGGCAGGAATTACGGACTGTTCAACTACTACGGTGCACCGGATGCGGACAGGATCATCGTCGCAATGGGCTCTGTATGTGAAACCATCGAAGAAACCATAGATTACCTTATGGCAAAGGGAGAAAAGGTCGGTGTCGTAAAGGTACGCCTCTACAGACCGTTCTCAGCCAAACACCTGCTCAGGGCGATCCCGGAAACCGCAAAGAAAATAGCAGTCCTCGACAGGACAAAGGAACCGGGAGCTCTTGGAGAGCCTCTGTATCAGGACGTATGCACTGCTATGTACGAAAACGGCAAGTCGCCGGTCATCGTTGCAGGCCGCTACGGACTGGGCTCAAAGGATACGACGCCTGCACAGATCGTTGCGGTATATGACAATCTTAAGGCTGATGAACCGAAGAACCACTTTACCATAGGTATAGTCGACGACGTTACAAACCTTTCGCTCCCTGCAGGAGAAGAGCTGGATACGGTGCCTGAAGGTACTGTCAGCTGCAAGTTCTGGGGTCTGGGATCCGACGGTACGGTTGGGGCCAACAAGAACTCGATCAAGATCATCGGCGACCATACAGACATGTATGCGCAGGCTTACTTTGCTTATGACTCAAAGAAGTCCGGCGGTGTCACCATCTCGCATCTGAGATTTGGCAAAAAGCCCATCCGCTCCACATATCTCATAAACAAGGCGGATTTCGTGGCATGTCACAATCCTTCATACGTAGACAAGTATGATATGGTAAGCGACCTTAAGGAAAACGGAACATTCCTGCTGAATTGCGGATGGACAGCAGAAGAGCTGAGTGAGAAGCTCCCGGCTGATATGAAGCGCATACTGGCCAGAAGGAACATAAAGCTGTACACCATCGACGGTGTTTCGATAGGCAAGGAAATAGGACTGGGCAGCAGGATCAATATGATAATGCAGGCTGCATTCTTTAAGCTGGCCAATATCATACCCCTCGACGATGCCGTCACATACATGAAGGATGCTATACAGAAGACTTATGGCAGAAAAGGTGAAAAGATAGTCAACATGAACTACCAGGCAGTGGACAGGGGTATCCAGGAGCTCAAAAAGATCGAGATCCCGGCAGACTGGGCAGATGCAGTTGATGAAGCTGCAGCCTCCAGTGATGTGCCTGAGTTCATCAGCGACATACTCGAGCCTATGAACAGGCAGGAAGGGGACAAGCTGCCGGTCAGTGCATTTGTTGGAAGAGAAGACGGTACATTCCCCTGCGGTACTTCGAGATATGAAAAGAGAGGCATCGCAGTCGACGTTCCCGAATGGCAGATGGATAAGTGTATCCAGTGCAACCAGTGTGCATATGTATGCCCGCATGCCGCTATAAGACCGTTCCTCCTCGATGAGGAAGAGGTTAAAAATGCTCCCGAAGGCTTTGAGTCAAAGAAGGCCATCGGCAAGGGTATGGAGGGACTCAACTTCAGGATCCAGGTATCCGTTCTCGACTGTGCAGGCTGCGGAAGCTGCGCAAATGTATGTCCTTCCAGGGAGAAGGCTCTGTTGATGAAGCCTCTTGAGACCCAGTACGAGCAGGCAGAGAACTGGGAATATGCAATGACCATAAAGCCGAAGAATCCTATGGGACCGAACACGGTCAAGGGCAGCCAGTTCCAGGAGCCGCTGCTTGAGTTCTCAGGAGCTTGTGCAGGCTGCGGTGAGACACCATATGCGAAGCTCATCACCCAGTTGTTCGGCGACAGGATGATGATAGCCAATGCAACAGGCTGTTCCTCGATCTGGGGAGGCAGTGCTCCGTCAATGCCTTACTGTGCCAACAAGGAAGGTCACGGACCATCCTGGGCCAACTCCCTGTTCGAAGACAACGCAGAGTTCGGCTATGGCATGTATCTTGCTGTGAAGCAGATCAGGAGCAAGATCGCCGACAACTGCGCGAAGTTGCTTGAGATGGATATACCTGCAGATGTCAAGGCAGCGCTTGAAGGCTGGCTTGAAAACATGAATGACGGCGATGGCTCCAAAGCAGCATCCGCACAGCTCAAGGACGCGCTGAACTCATATAAGGGCAATGCCAGCGGCGAAGCAAAGGCATTGGTGGATGAGATCCTTGAAAACAGCGAGTTCCTCGTGAAGAAATCCGTCTGGATACTTGGCGGTGACGGATGGGCATATGATATCGGCTTCGGCGGTCTTGACCATGTGCTGGCATCCAATGAAGACATCAATGTCCTCGTATTCGACACCGAGGTGTACTCGAATACCGGTGGACAGTCATCCAAGGCTACTCCGGCCGGAGCCGTGGCTCAGTTCGCTGCAGCGGGCAAGAGGACCAAAAAGAAAGATCTCGGCATGATGGCCATGTCCTATGGATATGTTTATGTTGCACAGGTGGCAATGGGAGCCAGCCAGTCACAGCTCATAAAGGCGATGATCGAAGCAGAGAAGTACGACGGACCTTCGCTGATAATCGCGTACTCACCGTGCATAAACCACGGGATCAGGCTTGGAATGGGCCAGTCGCAGCTTGAAGAAAAGAATGCAGTTGAAGCCGGATACTGGCACTTGTACAGGTACAACCCGACGCTGAAGGAGGAAGGCAAGAATCCGTTCATACTGGATTCCAAAGAGCCGACTGCATCGTACAAGGACTTCATATTGGGCGAGGTCAGGTATTCATCGCTGACAAGGACATTCCCTGAGGCAGCTGAAGACCTGTTTGAGCAGGCCGAGAAGGACGCAAAGGAAAGATACGAGGCATACAAGAGGCTTGCCAATGGCTGAGTGCCGATAAAAACGTGATATAAGCAGTATGCTATGAAACTGCTGGTTGTGGCCGGCGGGTGGTCGTTCTTATACGATCATTCGCCGGTTTTTTTTGGTTTTGATCCCGGGATCACTCCTTTGCTCGCTCTGTTCAGTATTTCCGGGGCAATAATCACTCGTGTACGCTATCGCTGTCTTCTATAAAATATTCCTGAGGCATATAATTCATTGTACTGTTTATATAGCAGCGCTATCAGGGACCATATTCATCTCAAATCGGTTTCATGGAGACAGGGCTGATCACGATGCAGCCGGGAGCAGACGGAGGGAGCGCTATGCAGGGGTTGGAGAGAGAAATAACGCAATACTTCGGGATCGATGTCAAAAGCATTTTTCCATATAAGGATGCATTTATCGCGGTTACAGCGGCGGGCAGAAAGCTTGTCAGAAGGGTTCTGTTTTCGCCTGAAAGACTGAAATTCGTTCACGGGGCAAAGGAGCATCTCGCCAGTAACGGTTTTACCGGTATAGACAGGTACATTGTCTCTCTGTCAGGGGAGCCGGGATTTTGCCATAATGACTGCCTGTATGCCATGACTGATTATAAAGAATGTCGTGAGAGCTGTTTTGACGATGATGAGGATGTGAAAAAGGCTGCAGAGGCTCTGGCGGATCTGCACAGGGCGTCAGCGGGGTACAGGGCTCCTGAAGGCAGCAAGGTACGGGATGACCTGGGAAAGCTTCCGGCATACTTTACGAAGCGCCTCAATGATATAAGGAAAATGAGGAAACAGGCGAAAAGGGGGAAGAGGCGCTTTGATCATGTATTCCAGCGACATGCAGACTATTTCATAAGTATGGGTGAAAATGCACTGCATAGGCTATCCCTGTCAGATTATGAGGGACTTACGGCCAGGGCAGCGGCCGAGAAATCATTTTGCCACCATGATTATACTCACCATAACATATTGGTGGACGGGGGCAGCGTAATCGTCACCAATTTCGATTATTGCTGCTATGAACTCAGGACCTATGACGTGGCGAACCTGATCAGACGAAAAATGCGCAGGTCCGGCTGGGACATCTCAAAAGCAGCAATGATATGCGAGGCCTACAGCAGGATATCGCCTCTCAGTACAGGTGAGATGGAGATAATAAGGATCATGCTGGAGTTCCCTCAGAAATTCTGGAGGGTCGCAAACCGCTATTACAACAGCAGACGCAGCTGGTCAGAAAAAATATTCCTGGGCCGGCTTGAGGAGGTCATAAATGAAACCAGGCCTCTGGAAACATTCCTGAAGGCTTATGACAGGGTATTCCTGTGAGACCTGCGACAAGATATCCCTGAAGGTTTATGGCAGTGTATTTCCGTGAAGGCATTGAACGACTGCTGAGGCGATCGTTCAGAACAACCCTTTGATGGTCCCGCCTTCACTGATATCGATCCGTTCGGCGGCCGGCTGTTTAGGCAGCCCGGGCATTGTCATGATGTCGCCTGTGAGAGCTACGATAAAGCCTGCACCGGCGGACAATCTGATTTCACGGACATTTATTTCAAAATTCTCCGGCCTTCCGAGCATACGGGGATTATCGGACAAAGAATATTGTGTTTTCGCTACACATATGGGCAGATCATCCATACCTATTTCACTGAGCTTTTTGATCATTCTGTCGGCGGATGGCGAGTAAGTCACGCCTGAAGCTCCGTAGATCTCTCTGGCTATGGTTTCTATCTTTTCCTTCACGGGTGCCTTAACATCATACAAGAACCTGAACTGCGATGGAACGGTATCCAGCAGATCCAGCAGCTTTTCTGCCAGTTCTATGCCGCCTTCACCGCCTTTTGCGTAGACTTGGGCAAAGGCTGTGGGTATGCCCATGTCGCTGCATCTTTTCCTGATGTATTCCAATTCTGTCTGAGAGTCTGAACTGAACTGGTTGATCGCTACAAGTACAGGCACACCGAATTTTCTCAGGTTTTCAATATGTTTTTCAAGATTCGGGAATCCTCTTTCAAGTGCATCGAGGTTTTCCTGTGCAAGATTCTCCCTGGGAACGCCGCCATTGTACCTGAGTGCCCGCACGGTTGCCACGAGTATTGCAGCATCAGGCTTAAGGCCGGCGTATCTGCATTTGATGTCGAAGAACTTCTCAGCCCCCAGATCCGCTCCGAAGCCTGCTTCTGTAACGACATAGTCAGCCAGCTTCAGCGCCAGCTTTGTTGCGCTTATACTGTTGCATCCATGGGCTATGTTGGCGAATGGCCCGCCGTGCATCAGCGCCGGCGAATTTTCAAGAGTCTGGACTATATTGGGCTTTATCGCATCCTTGAGTAAAAGAGCCATGGCACCTTCTGCCCTGAGCTGAGACGCTGTCACAGGTGCTCCTGAATAATCATACCCTATGATTATCTTTCCAAGCCGTTTTTTCAGATCTGTGATGTCTTCCGCAAGACACAGTATAGCCATGATTTCCGAAGCGGCAGTTATAACGAAGCCGTCCTCCCTCGGAGTCCCGTTTGTCCTCCCGCCGAGGCCCACGATTATATTCCTGAGTGCCCTGTCGTTCATATCCATTGCCCTTTTCCAGACTATCTGCCTGGGGTCTATCCCGAGTTCGTTGCCCTGCTGGATATGGTTGTCTATGAGAGCGGACAGCAGATTGTTCGCTGCTGTGACAGCATGTATGTCACCGGTAAAATGCAGGTTGATATCCTCCATCGGCACTATCTGTGCATAACCGCCGCCGGCGGCTCCGCCTTTTATGCCCATTACGGGGCCCAGAGAAGGCTCCCTGAGACAGATGGCTGCTTTTTTGCCCATAGCTGATAATGCCTGGCCGAGGCCGACTGTGACGGTCGTTTTGCCTTCGCCTGCCGGGGTGGGGTTTATTGCTGTGACCAGGATCAGCTTTCCGTCCTTGTTGTTCCTGACCCTGTACCGGAGACTGTCGGACAGCTTTGCCTTATGATTGCCGTACAGCTCCAGTTCGCCTGCATCGATGCCGAGGGTTGAGGCTATCTTCGTTATCGGTTTCATTTTACACTTCTGAGCGATCTCTATATCCGTGAGCATTGGGTCCAACCTTTCCTTCAGAGTTATACTGCCCTCTATTATACCTCTTCCATTTGCACCAAAACAACAGCAAAACGTGAAAAATGATTATTTAACATATTCACTGTGGTTTACATATTATGAACCAGGAGACCTGTGAGAACAGCCGTACAGGATATCACAGACAATGAGCTGAAGAATGGCAGGTGAGTCAATGAGTGAAATAAAGATCGGTGACATTGTCGCCAGAAAATCCTATGGGTATGATGTGTTTTTCAAGGTGGTGGACATATCTGAAAAGGACGGTGAGAGGATACTTACTCTCAAGGGCATCAGCTACAGGATAGAGGCCGATGCGCCGGAATCAGACCTTGAGCTCCAGCCGGAGGGCAGGGTCAGGGAATACAGGGACAGGAGCTGGCGTGAAGCGGAAAGAACTGTGGCAGACAGGATGAACGACATGATGTATTACCGCTATTATGTGCCGAGAAGCAGAGGGTGGCGAAAAAAAGCATATTATAGAGACACCTCAGATGATAAAGCCGGAAGAATAATGAAACCGGGGAAGGTACTGCATTTGGATGGAGATAAGGATTATCTCGGGCATTGCATCGCTGAATACAAAAAACTCGGCATCGAGGTGGTCGGTGAATACGTGCCTGAAAGGGAACAGCCGGCAAAAGTGATCCCGCTCCTTTCGGAGCACAGGCCGGATATCCTCGTGCTGACCGGTCATGACGGCTTTATAAAAGGACAGGACAGCTATAACAGCCTTTCATCGTACAGGACTTCGAAATACTTCATCGAAGCAGTGAAGGAAGCGAGGCGGTTCAACTCCGACATGGACAGCCTGGTCATTTTTGCCGGTGCATGTCAGTCGATGTACAATGAAATAATTAAAGCAGGTGCAAATTTCGCCAGCGCCCCGTTCAGAGATCTGATACATGCCCTGGATCCGGTCAGAGTGTGTCAGAAAATCGCTTTTGCGAGCATCGACACTGTTCTGGATGCGGAGGATGTAATAAATAATACGATAACAGGGAAGACTGGTATAGGCGGCATACAAACAAGAGGGAAATACCGGGAAGGGTTTCCGGCTGAACCAGTGGAGTAATGAAAGCGACTGCTCCTTTGCAGGAAGCATTTATCCATGGGCGGGAAATGTCTCCTTTTGTATCAGGAAACTCTCCTCGTCAGAGAGGAATTCGCTGGTGCATGGCAAATAATGGGATGCGCTCAGGGGATCTTCCCCTCTGATGGCGTATTACTGCATGGTTGGAGAGCATCACCGCACCTTGACAAAAACCATGGATAGACCGGACAAAATTCATGAATTTTTAAAAAGTACTTGACATCAGCAAATCCCCCTTGTTATAATATATACTTTTTTTTGACAAGCTATGTGGTTTGTGATATAATCATTAAAACAGAAGACGAGGTGATCAGATGGCTGAAAAGAGCGACCTTTTTCAAATAAAGAAGAACATTGAAACCTGCATAGGCAAAAGAGTACAGCTGAAAGCCAATAAAGGCAGGAAAAAGGCTTTTATCAAGGAAGGCATCATAGAAAACTCATATCCCAGCATCTTCGTTATCAGGTTTGAAAATGAGTACGAGATGACAAGAAGAGTTTCTTACAGCTATACGGACATCCTGACAAAAGCAGTGGAACTTGTGATTTACAAGGACGACCAGGAAATACTCGTGAGCTGACAGATAGCAAGCAACTACTAAAAGCCTGGGGCCCGATCGGATGATCGGGCTTTTTTGATGCCCGGCGGCTGGTCCGGAACCAGAGCGGCTGGCCTGGAGTCACGACGGTTGGTCCGGAGTCAGGATGGCTGATCCGGAGCCGGGATGCCTGGCCGGAAGCCGGAACGGCAGACTGGAGTCAGGACACCTGCTCCTCAGTCAGGAAGCCTGGTCAAAAATGGTGTTTATCCAGTCCGCAGCAGCAACCTGCATGCCGGAATCCTGTCTATTTTCCTGTAATAATTAAGAGGCCCTGTCAATATACATTTAGAGAGGATAAACGCATTAGTCATGCGGAGGGAGGATTTCAAATGTCTCTGGAACTGGTTGGTGAGCCCGTAAGGATTAATAGAACGATAGGTGAGGATTCCACACAGACCATAGTCGAGAACGATATAATCGTACCTGATACAAAACCGGACATTGCGAGTATACTGCTGCTGGACGGGGATGCCTGGGTCAGCGGGGCGGAGACAGCGGCGGACAGAGTAATCGTGAACGGCTCGGTCAGATATAAAATACTTTATGTTTCTGATGACCCTGAACAGCCGGTGAAAAGCATAACATCCACGTCTGCGTTCCAGTATGTGATGGAAATGCCCGGTACCAGGCAGGATATGCAATGCAGGGCCAAATGCGACATAGAGCATATGGAATATGAAATACTCAACAGCAGGAAGGTCAATGTTAAGGCGGTAGTAAGTCTGACGGGGAAAGTCACGGAAGAAGTTGAGCAATACATAACGAAAGATTTTACGGGATCAGAGGGGATCCAGATCCTGAGGAACGCAGCGACAGTAAATACATTTCTGGGGCAGTGCCAGATGGATTGCAGGATCAGCGACACGCTGGATATACCTGTGGGCAAACCTGCTATCTATGAAATTCTGAGAAACGATATAAAAATCACCGGCAGAGAGTACAGGGCCAGCGATGACAAGATCGTTGTCAGGGGTGACCTGAACATTTCCACCCTATACATCGGTGACAATGAAAACCGGAGCATACAGTTTATGGAGCACGAGATACCGTTTACACAGATGATCGATATTCCGGGCATTGATGAGACCTGCAGCAGCAGCCTCGATATCACGCCGGGAGAAGCCTTCTTTGAAGCGGAGGAAGATGCGGACGGGGAATTGAGACGTCTGCACTGTGACGTGGTCCTGGACATATATGCACAATGCAGCGGCAGGAAAGAAATCGAGCTTGTCGAAGATGCGTACAGTCCTTATTCAAGAGTGGACATCGAGAAAGAAGATCTGGTACTCGATGAACTTGTTTCCGAGAATGAAAGCCAGCTGACTGTCAGAGAAAATATTGAGATCGATGAAGATGCGCCGGACATTTTCGAACTTTTCAACGTGCTGGGCAAACTCACGCTTTCCTCCGCGGAGATCACCGATGACCGCATCGTCGTAGAAGGTGTGGCTGTCTGCAATGTACTGTATCTGGCCTCCAGCGAAGGGCAGCCTGTGTACTGCACATATCGGGAAATACCTTTCAGACAGTCCATAGAGGTAAAGGGTGCCAGGGCGGATATGGGCCTTGAAGTGGAGATGGAAATAGAACACTACAGCTACAGCATCGTTACTGCCAGAGAGGTGGAGGTGCGCCTTGTAATAGGCCTGAAAACCAGGGTCGGCAGACAGATTTCCGTTCCTGTGATAGTAAAGGCTTCGGAACAGCCTCCTGATGAAAAGAGGACTGCGGCCAGACCCAGCATAACTCTCTATTTTACACAACCCGGAGACACTCTGTGGAAAATAGCCAAGAGGTATTATACGACGGTCGATGAGATCATAAAAAGCAATGATTTGTACGAAAAGGATCAGATCGAGCCCGGGAGCCAGATAATCATCACCAGAAAGCTGTGACCAGACTGAAAAAACCCTGAGCGCAACTGCGGATAATGTATTTATTTTGCAGGAAATGATTTTTCAAAGTGCCTGAAAACAAGATTTAAGGCACTTTTTATTGTATTGACAATGTTTTTTGTATATAATATACCTTAAACTGTATATGTCGAGGTAACGATGTCTTATATTGAAATACCTGCTTATGCAAAAATCAATCTTTCTCTTGATGTGGTCCGCAAAAGAGAAGATGGCTACCATGAACTCAAAATGATAATGCAGACAGTTTCTCTCCATGACACCATATGCCTTGAGAAGACAAGGGAAGCAGGTATACATCTGGAATGCAGCGACAGATCGTTGCCCGCAGACAGTACGAACACAGCATGGAGAGCTGCAGAGCTGATGTTTGAACGATATGGGCTGGCAGGCGGGCTTCGGGTAAGGATCATCAAAAGGATCCCTGTGGCTGCCGGGCTGGCCGGAGGCAGTACAGACGCGGCTGCAGTATTGAAAGGTATCAATGAACTGTATGATCTGGGTCTGGACATAGGCGAGCTGAAACGACTGGGGCTTCGGATAGGAGCTGATGTGCCCTTTTGTATTGAAGGCGGGACCAGGCTTGCAGAGGGGATAGGCGAGATACTCACTCCCCTGCCGGATTTCAGCGGAGTCGATGTTGTGATAGTCAGGCCCGATATAGCGATATCAACACCCCAGGTATTCAGCCGGTTCGATATGTCGCAGGTGACAGAGCAGGACAGGCCCGACACCGGGCAGCTGATCGGTGCATTGGCGAAAAGAGATATCAAAGAGGCATCGCGGCACATGAAAAATGTCCTGGAGCTTGTGACCATGCGCTGGCATGACACAGTAAGTCTTGCTAAAGGTCGCATGGAGAAGGCTGGTGCGGAGGCGAGTCTCATGAGTGGGAGCGGACCGTCAGTGTTTGGATTGTTCGCTGATCAGGAGAAAGCACTTGAGGCATATACAATGCTTTCAGCATATCCGCAATGGGAATGCTGGATCGCAAAGACGGTCTGATGGCGGGAGATAATTGTTGAAAATCGTACAAAGCGGGTAAAGGAGATGTTCAGTAATGGCAGGTAAGCTGTCAAAGGTCAATCTTAATGATTACAAGCCCTTGAGGGATGTGATTTTTGATACTCTCAGAGAAGCAATCATCGTCGGTGAGCTGAAACCCGGGCAAAGGCTCATGGAAGTGCAAGTGGCGGAGAAGATGGGTGTGAGCAGGACACCGGTGAGAGAGGCGATCAGAAAACTGGAGCTCGAAGGGCTTGTAGAGATGCTGCCGAGAAAGGGAGCGCATGTAGCGGAGCTTTCAGTCAAAGATATAATGGATGTACTTGAGGTCCGGGCAACATTGGACGGCCTTGCGACATCCCTGTCCGCAACGCGTATCACTGATGATGAAAAGAAGGAACTAAGACATCTTCTCGACCAGTTTATCAACTATGTGGAAAAGGAAAACCTGCAGGGGTCGATAAAAAAGGACGTGGAATTCCACGATGTCATTTACAGATCATCCAGGAACGATAAGCTGATACAGATATCCAACAACCTGAGAGAACAGATCCAGCGGTTCAGGATCGTATATATCAAGGATTACAGCAGCAGCAGGGAACTGATAAGGGAACATACGGAAATATATGAGGCGATAATCGCCGGGAATCCGGAAACTGCAATGGAAGCAGCCCGGCGTCATATAAAGAATCAGGAGGAGACGATCATCAGGTCGCTGAAGAGGAATGAGACGAAGTAATGAAGTGGATCACTCCATTACTTCGTAGCCCAGATCCGCAATTTTCTTCCTGATTTCCTGAGGACTTCTCAGGTCAGGATCGAATGAAACCTTTACAGTTTGGGTTTTCAGGTCGATATCGACGCCGGCGACACCTTCGAGGCGGCCCAGTTCGCTGCTGATGCGGCTGGAGCAGGTGCTGCAGGTTATTGACGGGACTGTGAATTCTTTTTCCATAGGCATCCTCCTTGAATGATCGATACAGACTGTATTGTCTGCAAATAACGCTTAAAAAATAAATGTTTAATAAACAATTGATAATATTTATCGTATAATTGTTTGCATCGTGAAATTTTTGACTGGCATTTCCGGCGAAGAGGGGCATCTGAACTGCAGGATTTGACCTGGTTTCACGGACGAAATGGAGGGATTGCAGTGCCGTCAGGCGAATTCTGGTATGACAGCTTTTTAAGCAAATACAGAGCAGGTATTTCCCATGAATTCCTTTTTTATTTCAATGTCCGGGATCTTGTAGACAATTACAGATACATGGACAGGTATATCTATGAGGAATTCATAAAGAAGAGGAACTTTGGGATAATAGCGTTCTATGATATCTCAAGAGGGTTGACTTTCTTTGATGCAGGCATGGAAAAGGAGTTCAACATAATTACAGCGAACGAGGCCTCCAACCTGATGAATGCCATGCCTTCCAGGATTTTCCCCTATATCGACAAGGCGCTGAAAAATACGAAGATGGCACTTTTCATTGACCATGTGGAGAAAATAATACCCTCCGGCGACATCGCCAGTATGACGCTCGAGGAACGGATGGCGCTGATATGGATATGTGAATGGTCTGTCAGCCCGAAGATATCATCTGTGGGAAGCTGTATCATGATGCTGGCCGACAACCTGGCTGATGTGAGCAGGGAGGTGCTCAAGTCCTCCTACAGGATCGAGCCTATATTCGTAGGCCTGCCCGATGAGGCCCAGCGCAGGGAGTATATAGAGTATTTGCTCAGGGACGGCGAAGTAAAGACAGATATATCAGCGGATGAATTCGCCCAGTTATCCTCCGGACTCAGCAAGAAGTCGATAAAGGATATCAAGCTGAAATCAGAAGCAGAAGGCATACCCATAAGCTTTGATTTCATCAAGGAAAAGAAACATTCCGTGCTCCAAAAAGAGTATGGTGATGTACTGGAATTCATTTACCCGGAGATTGGCTTCGAGGATATCGGCGGGATGGACAAGGCTAAGGATTACCTGCTTAAAAACGTAGTCAACCCCATACTGAAGGGCGATCTGAGGCGAGTACCGATGGGCATTCTGCTCTGCGGGCCTTCTGGTACAGGCAAGACATTGCTCGTCTATGCCCTGGCCAAGGCCAGCGGCTTTAACTGTGTAAAGATAGATATGTCGAGGATATTGGGGCAATATGTCGGGGAAAGCGAGAAAAATTTCAAAAAATGCCTCCTTGGAGCCCAATCACAGCATCCGGTCATCGTGTTCGTAGACGAGATCGACACGGCTTTCAGGAGAGGGGACAGCGGGGACAGCGGTGTCAGCAGGAATATATTCAGCGAATTTTTGCAGTTTACCGGTAATACAAATAATAGAGGCAAGGTGATTTTCATCGCTGCCACCAACAGGCCGGACCTGATGGACCCGGCACTGAAAAGGGCCGGAAGATTCGACAAGAAGATACCGATCCTGCTGCCTGATGCTGAAGAAAGGGCAGAAATATTCAGGATCATAATCAACAAATACAAATTTGAAACAGATGTTGAGGACTTTATGCCTTTTGCCGAAGAAACGGAGAATTATACCGGGGCGGAGATCGAGACCGTAGTCAGGAAGGCATATGAACTTGCCAACGAAGACGACAGGGAAGGCACCGTTCTCACAGCCGACATCATTTCCGAGGCAATAATCAGGTGTCGGCCCGGCACTCAGCAGGTACAGTTTATGACCATGCTGGCCATCGAAGAATGCGATGACAAGGATTTGCTCCCCGAGAAATACAAGGGTCTGCTGGACAAAAAGAATCTTGAGGACAGATAATCCCGGCAGATGGGCGGATTTACTTTACATCGGGCATTATTTGTTATAAATTATGTATATGAATAACATTGGTACTGCATAAAAACAAATTAATTTACAGGGAGGCATATGTTATGGGTTTTTTCAGAAGACTCGGCGCTTTGATCAGAGGATTTTTCAGAAGACTGCTTGGAGGCATAGAAGAGAGCAATCCTGATCTCTTGTTTGAGGACATAAAAGGTCAGATCGAAAAGGCAAGAAAAGAAGCTGAGCAGCAGATCCTCGAAATACAGACCAACGCAGAGCTCATAAAAATCGAAATGAAGAATGCTGAGAAGAATCTCAATGCAGTCAAGGCCAGGGTTGAGGCTGCGCAGAAGCAGGGCGACAAGGATCTTCTCGTGGAACTGCTTATCCAGGAGGAAGAGTACCAGACCACCTTTGAAACGCACAAAGCAACTTATGAGGCAGCGATGACAGAGGTAACGAGGATCAGAGAAGACTACAAGGTATTCGAATCCGAGATGAACGCCAAGCTGAATGAGCTCAAGACATTGAAATCTCAGGCGAAGATGGCTCAGCTCAGGGAGAATATCAATGCTGTCAATGCCAGGTATGCTTCCAGGAGCAGCAGCTTCAGCAGTGTGAATGAAAGCATGGAAAGGGCCAGAGAAGTGGTCAACAAGAAGACCGCCCGTGCAAATGCCATGGAGACACTGAGCGAAAGCAATATGGATCTCAAGCTGAAGAGGCTCGATATGAATTCAGCAAGAGAGAGGGCATTGGCCAGGGCGGAGGCTATGCTTTCAAGCGAACAGGGCTTCGAAGTCAAGGAAAAGGCAGAGACCAGGGCGGAAAACAAGGCATCCCAGTAGTTGCTGGCAGCCTGCCGGCATTGGCTCAGCGGATATACATATGTGATTTTTAGCGTATAAGCGGGAGTGGTGGCGGACCTATGAGGGCCAGGATGTTTACAAGTGCATTATTGAAACTGAGAAACATAGGCATACTTATTGCTGTGTGGATACTGCTGACGGTACTGAATGGTCCATCGGCGCTCCCGGCACTGTTGGGCATCGGGAGGCTGCCTGATGCGCTGACCTTTGCAGGGGGACTGGCAGTTTATATGGGCTTTGTTATACAGACCCTGTTGAGTAAGGATTTTCAGAAGGAGTTCAACCAAAAGGAAAAGTTCAGAAAGATACGTGAGCTGAACCGGATGGCCAACCGGCTTTCCGCTGAGGCAAAAAGAAACACGAACAACACTTATCTCCTCAAGCTCAGAAGGGTGATGAATGATAAGAACGAGATATTCAATTCTTATTCCACCGGCGAACACAGTTATCTAAAGGAGAAAATCGTAGAACAGACGCTGAGCCTGGTCATAGCTTATCTGAAGCTGCTGAACAACTTCTGCATAAGAAGCCGTGAATTGAGCAGCGTGGATGTCAGCGCCATATCGGCAAGGATAAATGCGAATAACAGGAAGCTCAGCTTTGCCAAAGATATAAGGATGGCTGACGATATCAGGAAGATAATAGAAATGGATACAAGGCTGATCGAAAGGATGAAGCAGGAGAAAAAGGATCTGGAAAGGATCAGTGCAAGACTGGACTATATGGAGAGCACAGTCAATATGTTCAAGCACCAGATAATGTCCAGCATAGAGAACGAAGAGATGCTCGAGCAGCTTGAAACAGCAGTGAATGAGGCAGAGGCTCTGGATGCCGTGTTGGATGAGAGGCGCAGAAACAGGCTTCGCATATGAAGCATATATAAAAAGCATGGATCGCTGCAGGGGACGGGGAAACGTATATGACGATTCCCGCCCCTGTTTTGCTTTTATTATCAGCGGAATTATGGTATGTTGTCGTTAGGATGTCCGGATGTTGCAGACCAATACCGGAAATTGATGAAAAGGAGCTGTGACAGAGAAGACATGGCAATACGATGCGGTGTGGATATCATAGAGATCGACAGGATCAGAAAATCTGTAGAAGAACTGGAAAGCTTCAGGAACAGGGTTTTTACAGATCAGGAGATCAGCTACTGTGAAAACAGGAACCGGGCCAGATACGAGAGCTACGCTGCCAGGTTCGCTGCCAAGGAGGCCGTGCTCAAGGCACTGGGCACCGGGCTGGCTGATGGGACGGAGTGGAAGGATATCGAGATCAGGAACGATGAGAAGGGGAAGCCTGAAGTGATACTGCGGCAAAGAGCACTTGAGATCTACGAGGATATCGGGGCGAGGTCCATCGACATAAGCCTGTCACACTGTAATGGCTATGCCATAGCATTTGCCGTGATCGAGGCATGAGGGGTGATCATGGATGAAAGTCAAGCTGCTGCAGTTTGGAGATCTCCACATGGACGCGCCATTCACGTCGCTCTCTGATATGGAGGGCAAACCATCACAGAGAAGGCTTGACCTTAAAAAAACTCTGTCACGCCTGATGGATCTGGCAGTCGATGAAAAAGCAGATCTGGTACTCGTATGCGGTGATCTCTATGAACATGGTTATACCGGGAAAAGTTCGATCCACTATATCTGCGATCAGTTTGCCAGGGTACCCGATACTCCTGTACTGATAATACCAGGCAACCACGACCCGAAATTGCCCGGGTCATACTACTCGGAGCATCAATGGTCCTCCAATGTCCATATACTGGAGAGCGGCGATGTTTTCGAATACTCTCCGGCGAATGTGAGGGTTTACGGCGGTCTGGTGAAAGGTCCGACGGACCCGTCATTTATCAATATACTGATGCATCATGGCACGCTGGACATGCCCTTCGCTTCAGATGCCTTTCAGCCCATATCGGGCAGACAAGTGGAGGAAAAGGGTTTCGATTACTGTGCTCTGGGCCATTTCCATTCAAAGATAACGGCCGGCGGAGAGCGGGGGATCTTTTATAATGCAGGAAGCCCGGAGCCGCTGGGGTTTGACGAGCCGGGCGAGCATGGGGCATTCATCACGGTGATAGAGAAAGCGCCGGGCGGCAAGGCATCGATTTGTGCAGAATTCCGTACAGTATGCTCCAGACGCTATATAGACCTGACTGTCGATGTCAGTGGCTGTCTGAACAGTGAGCAGGCGGCAGACTTGATAGCTGCTGAAATGAAAGCGGCAGGAAGGGAAACCGATCTCTTCAGGATAACACTTTCGGGACGCCTGACAGCCGGCATACAGATGGACGCGGAGGAGATATCCGTCAAACTGGAGGATGCTGCATTTTACCTGAAGATCTCCGACAAGACCCAGCCGGATTATGATCTGGAATCGATTTCGCAGGAGAAGGGATTGAGAGGTGTTTTTACCAGGAAGATGCTGGAGAGAGCATCTCAGGCTGAGGACGAAGAATCCGCATCGATGGTGATGAAAGCGCTTTATTACGGACTTGAGGCCATAGACGAGGGGAAAGTATGCATTTAGACAGGATCAGCATAAAGGGTTTCGGAAAACTGAAAAACCGTGAAATTTCATTCCGGAAAGGAATGAATGTGATCTACGGTGCCAATGAAGCTGGTAAATCTACAGTGCAGTCGTTCATCATGGCAATGTTCTATGGACTGAAGGCTGGGAGGACATCTGCGTCAGGTCTTCCCTCGCCCCGCAAAAGATTCATGCCATGGGACGGAGAGCCGTATGGCGGTGCTGTCGTATATACTCTTGATAATGGCAGTACCTGCAGGATAGAGCGCGATTTTTCTTCAAATACCGTTGTTGTGTATGATGCCGCATACAATGACATCACCGATTCCTTCAGCTATGGGAAGGACAAACAGCCGATGATTGGGGAAACACATCTGGGGATGGACGAAATGACATTTGAGAATACCGTATTCATCAGGCAGATGGGAGTGAGACTCGACAGCAGCGGTTCAACCATACTGGCCGCAAGGCTTGTAAATTTGGACAGCCCTGATATCGACGGCTTGATTTACCAAAGGGCAGAAGCTGCGCTGACAGATGCTCTGAAAAACCGCGTGGGAACAGAAAGATCAAGGATACAGCCACTGGATAAGCTGCAGTCAGAACTGAAGAGGCTTGAATCAGAGCACAAAGTACTGGAAGGCCGGCAAAAGGAAAAAGAGAAGCTGATGCAGGAATTGTCGGAGATCAGGGCAAAACTCAGAGAGCTTGAAAAGCAGGAGCACAAGCTTGCAAAAATCGGAGAACTCATAGAAATCAGAAAGAAAATCGACGAAGGCATGAGGAAAGAAGTGCGGCTGAGTGAAACAGTGAAGCAGCTGGCAGAGATCGATCAGGCCCTTGAGAAGCTGTATGCCCGAGAGGATACCCGAAAGCAGACGACGCTGCAGCCTGGTACGGCCGATGTCCCCCGGCGGAAACGGGCTGATTCGGAGAGGAAAAGGCGTACAGGCGAAAGTCGCCGGACTGGTGTAATGACAGTCTTTATGCTGCTGTGCATCATAGCGGCGCTGGCATCAGGGGTGCTTCTGTTTGTACCGCTAGGGGGCAGGTCTGATATAATACCGGCATCGCCGTATTTTTATGCTGCTGCGACAGCCATATGCGTTTTGGCCGGTACTATACTGCTCAGAGGGATATTGCAAAGGAAAGGAGAGCCGGATGCATATGAAGGGGCAAACGAGCTTCAGGAGGACAGTCAGACTGATCACGCAGATGACATGGCGGAGGATGCCTGTGAAAAGCTGGCTGCTCTTGAGTCAGTGAGACGAAATCTGCTCTCAGCGGCATCTGCGATATGCGGCATAAAGGCCGGGAATGCCTCAGATGTAAGGGCAGCTCTTGATGAAGTGCGGTCAGGGCTGGAAAGTCTGAGCCGGCATCTCCAGATGGAGCTTGACCAGGCAGACCGAATGGATATACCTCTGCCCGGTTTCTTTTCGCAGGAAGAGCTTGATGTGCTTATATATGATTCCGACTTAAGCTGGCTTGAAGCCGGATGGAAAACCGAAATGGATGCCCTGCGCCGACGGCTGCTGGATACAGCGCTGCAGGAGAAATTCTGTGAAGGTCAGTTTGACGATGACAAAGGCGAAGCGGACAGGATACAGCTTGTTGAAGAGGAGATAGCTGCTGTGAGGGAGAGGATCGCCAGGCTTGAAAACACGGGCAGGGCTCTGCGACTGGCCCGTGAAGTGCTTACTGAAGCTGCAGAGGAAATACGGCTCAGCAATGCACCTGAACTGAACAGCCGTATGAGTGCCATAATATCGGGACTGACCGGCGGAAGGTATGCCGATCTCAGAGGAGACGACAGACTTTCCCTGAAGGCATCGGATCCGTACGAAAGAGATGTGAGGAGCGTATCGGTCCTCAGCAGCGGCACCGCTGATCAGATGTACCTTGCTCTGAGGCTGGCAATAGCAGGTATGCTGACATCAGGCGGAGAAAGTCTGCCATTTGTCATGGATGAGGTTTTTTCGCAGTTTGATGACAAAAGGACTGAACTTGCGTTAAAATACTTGTATAGAGAGCACAGGGACAGGCAGATACTGCTGTTTACCTGTAAAAGCCGTGAAGTCGAACTGATAAGGGAGATTTACGGTAACGAAATGTATTTTGTGGAGTTGTGATATGAAGTCGTGTTACAGAAGAAAATGGTTCGGGAGACTGAGCAGGGTGCTGCTCCTGATACTGCTGCTTTCCGTGTCGCTGGCAGGATGCGGGGAAAGGGCACAGCAAACTGTCCTTGAGGAAAGCAGTGATGAGACTGATGGCGGCGGACAGCTGACAGAATATATCTCTGGCATACCGATGGATGAAAATGCAGCGGTGGTGACCGTAAGTGTGGCAGATGTGTATGAGGAGCCGGACGTAAAGTCACTGCGTGTTACGCAGGTGCTCTGCAACCAGCCTGTCAGAGTTATCAGCAATGATAACGGATGGGCAAGGGTGAGAACCATCAGCGGAACCACCGGCTGGATAAAGTCAAAATTCATCACGGATGACATATCGAGTATTTCAGGCAGGGTATATATTTACAGGATCGTAGTGACAAGCAGGGAAAAGACCGTATATTCCCGGCCAGGAAGCGGTGCTACCATGGTCAATGCATATATGGGTGCAGAGTTTTACGCGTTCAACAACAGTGATGATGCTTATGAAGTCTTTCTTCCGGGGAACAGGACCGGGTGGCTCAAGGGAAGCGGCATCATACGCATAGATCCGCCCAACGATCCGATACCTGTTACCAATGCCAGCGACTTCGCGTCAACGGCACTCAAGTTCAAGGGAACAAGCTTTATGCTGAACGGTCTGACATTGCTGGGGATCGATGCACCGGGTCTTGTTTACATCAGTGCCAGGATAAACGGGATAAATGTGCCCATAACCCTCGAGGGACAACTGAAAACAGGTGTGGAGATACCGCTTGAGAAGGTCCGGACAGGGGATCTCGTATTTCTTTCAGCGCCGGGCGACAACGGTGAAGATGAAATATCATGCGTGGGCATAAGCATCGATGGAAGCAACTATATATATGCCGGCAGAAAAACCGGCTATGTGGCGATAGGCGAACTCTACCGGGAAAACCCGGATGGCATGGCAGTGACTGCGCGAAGGATATTTGACTGATCCCTTCAGAACGAACTGCAGTTGGCGTCCAATGTCAGCATCTCAGTCTGTGATACCCATTTCCCTCCGTATGTCGTTATCATCGCGGCTTCGGACATCATCATGATTTTATTCTGGAGCCGGGTGTAATGGCTTCTGTCGGAATAATTTCCTGAGTTGTGCAAAAAATAAACCAGACGAATCTATGACAGTCTGCTCAGGGAGGGATATGACGTTGGGTATACGTGACAAACTGCTTGATTTCAAAAGAAGATTATCGGACAGGAAAATGTACAGTGTCGTCATCGTGCTGATCGCCGCCGTTGCAGCATGGGGCATCTATCAATACAAAAGGGCGGCTGATCTGAGGCAGGAGCTGGACAATCAATATAACAGGGCGTTTTTTGAGATGGTGAGCTATGTGAACAATGTCGAGTCGCTCCTTGCCAAATCCATGGTGAGTACGACCACGGACAGGACAGCTATCACATTGCAGGAAGCCTGGAGACAGGCTGGCCTGGCGCAGACGAACCTGGGACAGCTGCCTGTTTCACAGCCTGTGCTGGCCAGCACATCCAAGTTTCTGACACAGGTCAGTGACCTCAGCCTCTCGCTGGACAATCAGAATATCCGGGGGAAATCGCTGAGCAAAGAGCAGCAGGACTTACTGAAAAAACTTTACAAATACTCTGTTTCCCTCAATAAAAGCCTCCAGGAATTACAGGATGATCTCAATGCTGGCAGGCTCAGGTGGGGTGAGCTGGCGAACAAGGGAACCAGGCTGTTCAGCAAGACCAAACCCGGCGAAATGATGAAGAAGATCGAGGCTGTCGGGGAAAACTTCAATGATTATCCAACATTGATATATGACGGCCCATTTTCTGACCACATGACGACTGCCAAAGCACGCGGACTCACGGGCGAAGAAATAGATGCGGAAGCGGCCAGGAAAAAGGCAGAGGAATTCTTCGGGAAGGACAAGACAGTGGAAGTGACCGAATTGGGCCAGAATGACAATGGGCCGATCAAAACCTTCGACTTTGAGGTAAAGCTTAAAGATGCCGCCGAGGATGAGACGGTGTATATAAGCGTGACCCGAAAAGGCGGACATATCAACTGGATGCTTAATAACAGGGCTGTGAATGAAGAGAAGCTGGACATGGACAAGGCAAAGGCGGCCGGTATCAAGTTTCTGAAGGAAAAAGGATTTGACAGCATGGAGGATACCTATTACCTGAAGGAGGATAATACTGCGACGATAAATTATGCCTACAGGCAGGATGACGTTACCATGTATCCGGATCTCATCAAGCTGAAGATCGCACTCGACAATGGCGAGGTCATCGGTATGGAGGCAAAGTCTTATCTTACGAACCACACGGAGCGCGATATCCCTGAGCCGTCGATCACCATGGAAGAAGCCAGGGAAAAGATCAACAGCAACATGAAGGTATACAGCTCAGGACTGGCCTATATCCCTACGGAGTACAAGAAGGAGATTTTCTGCTATGAATTCAAGGGGAAGCTCGATGACAGGGATTTCATCGTATATATCAACGCTCTCACCGGAGAAGAAGAGGATATCCTGATGATAGTCAACACACCCAATGGAGTGCTGACCATGTGACCGCCATCCTGACAAATGCACTGCTGAAATCAAATGGATATATTTGCAATTCATTTGGCATAAAGGTAATATATAATGAGTGATTTCAACACAAGAGCCGTTTTTATCTGAACGGCTCTGTTTATGGAGGTGCGCTGTGGAAAAAGGCGGAGAAAAAGCAGGTGGTCTGACCAGGACAGATAGCGGGGTTCTGAGGCCGAATGTAGCCGATGCAAGTATTTTGTTCTCCGGGATCATCATTCTCTTTGTACTTACCGGTTACAGGGTGCAGTCAAGGGAGTTCTACTCCGGGATCCTCATCACAGAGTTTGTGATCATGCTGCTGCCCGCATTGCTGTTTGTGGCAATATCGAAGGCCAGGTTCACAGAAGTGCTGAGACTCGATTCGTTCAGGCCTGTCAATATCCCCATCGTTGTCGGCATCATGCTTTTTGCCATCCCGCTGACGGCAGTATTCAATCTTTTGAATCTGTTCCTTGTGAACTCGATTTTTGGCAGGGTAGCGGTGGTGTCGCTTCCTGTTGCTGAAACCGGGAGCCAATTGCTTGTGAACTTGCTTGTGATTGCAGGAAGTGCCGGGATTTGCGAAGAAGTTTTATTCAGGGGAGTTATACAGAGAGCTTTCGAGCCTCTCGGGACGGCCCGGTCCATACTCTTTGCCGCTCTTTTGTTCAGCCTGACTCATCTGGACCTGCAAAAGATATTCGGAACATTTTTTCTCGGTGCACTTATCGGTTATATAGTATACAGAACCAAATCGCTATACTGCGGTATACTGGCGCATTTTACAAATAATGCTGTTGCAGTCGTTGCTGCCTACCTTTCAGAGAAGATGCTCAGGATACTCCAGCCTTCGGAGGGTCCGGCAACCGCATCGCAGGACATAAGTGCCTTGTTTGATGTGTTTGCCGGATTGCCAACGGAGCAGATGATATTCGTATTTATGATCTATGGTTTTTTGCTCCTTTTTACAGTGACCGTTCTCATACTTCTGGTATTTTTAATGACGAGAGTCAATCCTGTCCGTCAGAAGGCCATGCCATACGACTTCGGCATTACAGGAGGGTCGCTGCGCAAAAATGCAAAAGGGCTTTTGTGGCTGCTGCCCGGACTTTTGCTGATACTGCTCTGGTTTTACTCTCAGGCGCACGGATTGCTCGGTACGCAAAATGCTGTCACTGAAATATTCAGATGGCTGGTGGGCGCCGGAGCATGATGAAGGGCGGCAATTGATTGCCGGATTCTATGAGGCTTTGCTCCGGAGGTATTCGTGCATGGAAGCGGTAGTCATCTCAGGATGCTTCTGATATCGTCGCCTGCGAAGCGATAGATGTCGAAGCCGCCGGTTATCCTCGATACTATCCTTTCATCGTAGTATTCGAAAAGGCTGCGCAGGTCGATATTTGTAGAGATGATCGTCTTGCGTGGCCTGTGGGTGTCGTTGGATATCCGTGAGTCCAATATGCTCAGAAGCTCGGAATAACGAGTCGCAGTAGGTGCTTCTGTCCCCAGGTCATCTATGATGAGCAGTTCGGTCTCAAGGATATTTCTGTATGCAGACGGATCCCACTCATCGTTGTTGCCTGACTTGTACCTGTATTCGTATATGGTGTTGAATAATGCCGGGGCTGTGAAATACAGTACTGTATGCCCCGCTTTCATCAGTTCCATGGCTATGCATCCGGCCATGAAAGTCTTGCCTGTCCCTGTCGGGCCGCAGAACAGCAGGTTCTTGACTTCGGGATCGCTGAAATTCTCTGTGAATTGCCTGCAGTCCTCCAGTATACCGATGATCTGTCTGCGTGGAGATTTTTTAATGCCATAGCGTTTTTCATCCGGCTCATCAGGATACAGATCGGTATTGAAGCTGGCAAATCCCTCATTCCCGCTGATACACAGGTTTGAGTTGTTGTACAGATGATCCAGGAGCAGCTGCCTGTAGCATATGCACAGTGTATCGCCTTCGCCGGAGGATGAACTGATGATGCCTGTATCACTGCATTTGGAGCATTCGAATTCAGGTTTCAGGTAATCGGCAGGATAGCCGTTGGATGAAAGGATATGTTCACGTTCTTTTCTCAGTTCCTCTATCGTATCAGAAAGCTCGTCGACTGCACTGCCTGCAGGTACTGTGCCCATCAGGATGGCCTTATTGTACCTGAAGCCGGCGCTGTGTATCTCGTCCTCTATTTCTCCGAGACGGGGGAAACGCTGATACAGGTCGGCTTTTTTGGCTTCTGCCTCATCCATTGCCTTCCTGCGCTTTATATCCAACTCATTCTTTATCATCTGGTGTATGCTGTAACTGATACTGATGGTTATCATCCTTTCTGATACTCACATATGCGCTCAGACTTCCTTATAAAGCTTGTCGAAGTAGTCGTCATCGTATTTGCGCTGTTCGAAGTTCCCCTTTTGGGGGATAGCGGCATCTTTTCCGGCGTTGGACCTGGCTCTCTTCGGCGCCTTGGCGGTGCTTTCTGCAGCCAGGACATCTTCTTTGGTTTTATAGCCTTTCTCATACCAGTCGGTCAGTATTTTGTTTATATAATTAAAGCTTGGCGTATGTGCGGATGTTGTACGCCTCAATGCCTGTTCTATCATGGCAGCATCAAATTTGTATTCCGATACCCACTTTTCCACATAGGCATCTTCATATTCTGTAAGAGAGCCCGGCTTCCTGAGTTTTTTCATTATCATGCCGCGTATGTCCTTTATTTTCTGTGCTTCTATCGAATACTTGTCAAGGTCGAAGCTGTTCCGGATATTTTTGCTGTACCAGTTGTCGGCTACCTTCGTGATATACTGGCGGGAAAGCCCCTTATGATCATAGCAGTGCTTGAAGAGTGCGTACATGACATCTTCCTCGAAACCGTACTTGTCGAACCATGCATCGATATCAGTATACCATGAAGGAGACATCACACCCTGGAAGAATGCATTGTTTATGCTGGAGATGAACTTGCTGCGCTTTTTGCTCCTTGCGACACTGAGCTCTGCCTCCTCGGGAGTGGATGTGTTTTTGGCTCTGTAGACCTTCTTTATCTCCTTTTCCTTGATGTCGTTGATTATTATCGTATCTCCGTCAGCGGTCCTGTTTATGAGGCCCAGGTCCTCCAGCCGCATCAGTGCATCTTTCACCCGGTCGGTCCGGAGCTCCAGCTTTTTCGCGATCATCTCTGTGGACGGCTTCTTCTTGTATTTGCTGAGGAAGAGACAGTATATGTATACTTTAATAAAATCGCTTTCCAGCGATGGCATATATTCAGATATAAAGACATCCGGTACCAAAGTGTCGGAGTAGAGTATGGAGAAGTTTGCCTCAAATACCATGTTTATATGACCTCACAGCTCTATGCGCCGTTTATTGTTCCACGGCATTATCTCTAACTTATTATAGCATACAAGATGTCCCCATTGAACAAAATTTGAAGATATACAGAATATGAAGATCAGGGGAATTTAATTGAGGAAACCACATAAATACAGTTGATTTTAGTGTGAGAAAGTATTATTATATTATATGCGGTGTCGGCAAGCTGTGTTTGAGCATGCCGCATCCAAAACACATATGCGCCCATAGCTCAACTGGATAGAGCGTCTGGCTACGGACCAGAAGGTTGTGGATTCAAGTTCTGCTGGGCGCACCAATAAATCAGAGCCTGTCGACCCGAAGCCGGCAGGCTCTGATTTATTTCATCCATTTTTTTATACGCATGTCCGGATGAAGTCAACGGCTGATGATCAATTCCGCTGATTTTAATGCATGTCTGCTTCCTGTCAGGGTGTATAAGAGAGAAATGGAACCAAAAGAGTTGCTATCCTATCTATATTAATAGTAAAATATAAATAAATAATGTAAAGACATAAATACATATTAACGAATAATTCAAGAAACAGGAGTGATTTTATGAAATACAGATCTTTCGGAAAACTGGACTTCAAAGTATCGGCACTCGGATTCGGGGCTATGAGGCTTCCCACCATGGAGATCCAGGGGGCGGGCAACAGGCTCGACAGCAACATAAATGAAGCGGAAGCGATCAAAATGATCCGCCATGCCATAGATATGGGGGTCAACTATGTCGATACGGCCTACGGCTATCACGGCGGGCAAAGCGAGATCCTTGTGGGGAAAGCGCTCAGGGACGGATACAGGGACAGGACGAAAGTGGCGACGAAATCACCGGTCTGGCTTGTAAAAGAGCCTGCCGATTTCGACAGGCTGCTGGATGAGCAGCTGAACAAGCTGCAGACTGAATACATAGACTTTTATCTTCTGCACTCACTCAACGGCAACTCATGGAAAAACACCGTACTCAAACACGATCTCCTCAGCCGCATGGAGGCAGCCAGAGATGCAGGTAAGATAAAGTATATGGGATTTTCCTTCCACGGAGATTATGATTCATTCGTTGAAATAGTTGATGGCTTTGACAAATGGGATTTCTGCCAGATCCAGTACAACTACATGGACATTGAGAACCAGGCGGGTATGAAGGGATTGAAATACGCAGGTTCAAAAGGACTGGCAGTTGTTATAATGGAACCACTGCTGGGCGGAAGGCTGGCCAATCCCCCCAAAGACGTCAGGGCGATAATGGAAGAGGCAGATCCGGGCAAGTCTGCGGTGGGCTGGGCGCTGGACTGGCTGTGGAACCAGCCTGAGGTGTCAGTAGTTCTCAGCGGGATGAGCACAATGAGACAGGTAGAGGAAAATATAGCATTGGCAGATAAGTCTGCGACAGGTAAATTCAGCAAGAGTGATCTGGAGGTTATCGACAGGATCCGCAGGAAGTACAACGAAAGAGTTGCGATCCCCTGCACAGGCTGCAGCTATTGTGTGCCCTGTCCCAGCAATGTCGACATTCCGAGGAATTTCTCGATATATAATGACGGAGTGATGCATGATGACATGGAAGGAGCAAGGATAGGTTACAACAATTTCTTCAATAAGGAGAACCATGCCAGCAACTGCGTAAGATGCGGGGCATGCGAAGAAAAATGTCCCCAGAGTATAGAGATAATGGACTGGCTTGAAAAAGTCGATGAAGCATTGAGCAAATAACCCCCCGTTGCTGACAAAAGCCAGAAGGCGTGCTGCCTGATGGCTTTTGTCATGTGTGCACAAAAATACCGTTATTGTATTTTTCATATAATTTTGGCAGCAGATATGGTAGAATAATAGTATATTGGAAATAAACCTGCCGAAATGATCTGATAAGCAGGAAGCATATCAAACCAAAGAAAGGGCTGGACAGACAAACAGATGCAGCCGGATCGATGGGGTGGAAAATTGTTTAAGGTATTGCTCGTTGATGATATGGAAATCAGCCGACGTCAAGTTAAACGTCTCAATCTGTGGGATGGCGAGACCAATTTTTATATAGCCGCCGAGGCCCAGAACGGACAGGAGGCCCTGAACATCCTGAGGCAGGAAGAGTTCGACCTTCTTATCACAGACATCAAGATGCCGAAGATCGACGGGATAGAACTGATGAAGGAGACGGCTGAAAACAGCCTGTGTCCTTGCGTAGTACTGCTGAGCGATTATGAGGATTTCTCATATGCCAGGCTCGGGATACAATACGGGGCCTTCGACTATCTTGGCAAGCCTCCGGAATACAACAGCATGCTGGATCTTCTGAAAAGAGTCGAACAGCATCTTCTTAAAAAGAAGCGCGAAGAGGAGCTTGTCAGGAGCCTTTCTGAAAAGCTTGAGGAGAAAATAGAGGACACTTTCCCGACGGCGGAGCTCGAGCAGCTAATAGAGGCGATCAAGACGAAGCAGCAGGATATAGTGCCTGACATCAACAGACTGTGCAGAGCCATAGGGGCTCTTTTTGGCGATGATCCGATAAGGACGGCCACGGCGCTGAAAAGATCGATGTCAGAATTGGTTTCACAATTGAAGCTGCATTACAGCTGGATGGTGAACTTCATTGACAGTACCAGATATAAGAACATTGATTTTTTAGATGATGAAGGGTCCGGGACAGCACAGGAGACCTTCGCGGATGCGATCAGCGAGTTATATGGATCCATCAGAAGATTTGAATACGGGAATACGGAGGATCAGCTTGAAAACAGGATCTGCCGGTATGTACTGGAAAATGTCGATGCTGAGCTTTCCATAGAGGGCATATCCAGGGTGCTTTTCATGAACCGCAAATATATAAGCGAGGTATTCAGGCAAAAGACCGGAGAGCTTCTGATAGATTACATCACGAGGGTGAAAATGGCCCGAGCCGCCCGGCTGTTGAGCCAGAGCACCAGAAAAACATATGAGATAGCACTCCAGTTGGGGTACAGGGATACTGAGTACTTCAGCAGACTGTTCAAAAAGCATATGGGGGTTACTCCCAGTGAATATAGAAATTCTGCAATAGAGTCATAATCTGACAAATTTCTAGGTAAATACAAGAAATAATTCATTCATTAACGGTTTTTTTCAGGGTATCATACAAGTAGGGGGAATATGGTATCCTGTTTTTTTATTGCGATCAGTCAGCTTAATCATAAAAGAATGGTGGATGCTTATGGAAAATGCAACTGTGCTGTCAGTGATCGTGGTAGAGGATTCCCAATATTTTGCGGACCTTACCGTGAGAATACTGAAAAGAAGCGGACTGAAACTGAAAAGCAGAATAGTGTCGACCAAATCAGCGCTGCTTGAAGCACTGAAGGAGGATCGGTATGACATAATACTGAGCGACAATGTGATGCCTGGCTTCAGTGCATTGAGTGCTTTGGAGATAAAAAACGATATGTGCAGTGACATACCGTTTATAATCGTTTCTGAAGATGTCAGTCAGAAGGACCTTGAGGAGGCATTCCGGAATGGCTGTGACTCCTATGTCCCCAAGGAAAGGATAACAGATCTGCCGAAGGTCGTACGACAGGTCCTCAGCGCTTCAGACCATGGCATGTAAACGGTTCTGGAAGCTGTTGATTTGATCGCATCGAAAGGAGGTGACGTAATGAAGTCTACGGGTATTGTGAGAAAGGTTGATGAGCTGGGCAGAGTGGTTTTGCCTATAGAGCTGAGGAGAACTTTAGATATAGCTGAGAAGGATGCACTTGAGATATTTATAGATGGGGCGAACATAATACTTAAGAAGTACGAGCCTGCTTGTATTTTCTGCGGTGATGCCAGAGAAGTCATAAATTACAAGGGCAAGAATATATGCTCCAACTGTATGAAGGATCTCAAAGGCTGAGTTGATCGTGGATGACAACGAAGCTTCTTACGCATAGAAGCAATTTGTTCACGATTACCGGGCAAATTGCTTCTATGTTGTGAATCCGGTCGAAAATTTCTCTATTACACAGTATGAAAATTTATGTTTATGTTTACATACAATTGTTAAGCATATAACAAGCGTTTCCCAGGGGTGATATTCTGAAACTCGGCAAGAAATACCAATTGATCTCAAAAACATTACAGATGGCGGCAATAGCACTTGTCGCAGGTTTTATACTATACTACGCAGTCACGAGGATATTGATAAGTGACGTGGAGAATTCACTGATCAGGTTTTCCGAACAGGGCGCAGCCACAGTCAGTGAATATGTTCATGGGCGTCTTTCCGATGTCAGATCCATGGCTGAAAACAGCATCATCAGAAACAGCAGTCTGCCTGTCGAACAGCGGCTGGACGAGCTGAGAGCACAGCTCAAGCTTGACAGCTACCGAAGGCTCAGTATAGCTGATCTGGATGGCAATGCTGTTTCAACGGACGGAAACACGCTGAATGTTTATGACAGGGATTATTTTCAGAATGCCCTCAATGGGAAACCCAGTGTATCGGACCCGATAATAAGCCGCGCAGACGGCACCATGGTCATCGTATTTGCTGCTCCCATCTACGATTCCGGCGAAGTCTCCGGCGTGCTTTATGTTACATATGATGCGGATGTGCTCAGCAATATAGCCGATGGCATAAGGTTCAGCGACAGCGGCTACACATTTATATTGAATAAGGATGGCGATGTCATCGCTCACAAGGACAGAGAGCTTGTATACGCTAAAGTCAATGATATCGCAGCAGGCAACCCCGAACTCAGCAAACTTGTCGAGCTCGAAAAAAGAATGATCGCGGGCGAAAAGGGAGCGGGAGAATACTATTACCAGGGCGAAAGACGGTATATGGGCTTCTGCACCATCGAAAACACCGGATGGTCCATCGCCGTGACAGCGCCCAAGAGCGATGTCTTCAGGCAGCTCAATAT
>DGEE01000025.1 GCA_002385815.1 Hungateiclostridiaceae bacterium UBA3934 | reverse complement strand
TGCTGGATATAAAAATATATCCGGATGGAAGGATAATGCTGCTGGACGCGGATGAGCTGGCACAGGCGCTGGAGGAAGGGCTGATCGGCAGCGGGCAGGCTGTCAGAGCGCTGAAGATACTGGATGGCCTGCTGAAAATGATATATGACGGGAGTTTCCCGCCTTCCGAATGTGAGGGCTGGGAGTATTGATGCCGGCCGGATAGAGAATCGATGCTATCGGCCGGGGAGTTGGTCGGAATGGACGAGAATCGAAACGACCGGCTGAGGGCTGGCCAGAACTGATGCTGAGCACAGCAATGGGTCCGGAGCAGACTAAAACTGAGTACATCGACATCCAACGAGAAGGGGTTCAGCTTATGACAGATTTTTCAGACTATAATGGCAAATATATCGATCTCCATACGCATTCTACGGCATCTGACGGCAGCATGACACCGGCGGAGCTTGTCAGGCATGCGTATGAACGTGGCCTGTCGGCTGTGGCACTTACTGACCATGACACGGTCGCGGGAGTGGAGGATGCACTTGAAGCAGGCATCAAAACCGGCATTGAGGTGATCGCCGGGGTGGAGATAAGTGTATCTCTTTCCGGCTGGGGGATACTGGCCTGTGAAGGCGGCAGCAAATGGAAAGGCGATAGGCCGGTGCGGCCGGACTCCGGCGGAACAACTCCACACATCAGGGCGGCTGGTGAACTCGTCATGAACGGAACGGACAGGACATATGAGCCCGAGATGCATCTGCTCGGGTACTTTTTCAACGGCGATTATGAGTCCATACTGATGACCCTGGAGGAACTCCGCAGGAAAAGAGAGCAGCGCAATCCCAGGATCGTGGCAAAGCTCAATGAAATGGGATTCGACATAACGATGGATGAGGTCAGGGCGAAAGCCCATGGCGGGATAGTAGGACGTCCTCACATAGCGAGGGTGCTGATGGAGAAGGGATATACAGCAAGTGTAGAAGAGGGCTTTGATAAATACCTTGCAGCCGGTAGACCTGCATATGTGAAAAAGGACAAACTGACGCCGGAACAGGGAATAGCGGCGATCCTGCAATCAGGCGGGGTCCCGGTCCTGGCACATCCGATACACCTGGGACTGCCGGCGGAACAACTGGCTGATGTGCTCGAAAGGCTGAAGGCTGCGGGTCTTAAAGGTATCGAAGCATTATATTCAGAGAATACGCCGGAGCAGACGAGGGAACTATTGGAGCTGGCAGAAAAGAAAGGTCTGAAGGTCACCGGAGGCAGTGATTTTCATGGCAGCTTCAAGCCGGATATAGAGATAGGTGTGGGCAGAGGTGATCTGAGAGTGCCCGGGAGCCTGCTCAATGACCTTAAGGATGCAGGCAGGCGACTTATATAAAGTGAGACAGTAATGGTTTTATTGCCAAATAGCCGCTGATATTATATATTTATATGAGTATCCTCATCATGTATCACAGGCGGTGACAAAATGCAAAAAAGCACAATTGAAAAGGACCTTACACAAGGCAGCGTCGTGATGCAGCTCATCAGGTTTGCACTTCCATTCATGCTTTCCAACCTGATACAGACGCTCTACAATGTTGCAGACATGCTCATCGTTGGGAATTATTGCGGACCTGCAGGGATATCAGGAGTGAACATCGGCGGACAGGTCACTTTTATCATGACAAACATTGTGATCGGTCTCAGTGTTGGCGGGACTGTGGTGATAGCGCAATATCTCGGCTCCAATGACAGGCAGGCTATGCGCGAATCCATAAGCACATTGATAACCTTTCTGCTCGCTGCAGCAGTTGTACTGACCGTATCGATGATGCTGCTTTCGGATACTATACTTAAGCTGATACAGACACCTCCGGAGGCATATGGACAAGCCAGGGACTATCTTAACATAACACTGACCGGTACCATATTCATTTTTGGTTACAATGCATTTTCAGCTATACTGCGCGGCCTGGGCGACAGCAAGAGGCCTTTGATCTTTGTTTCGATTGCATGCGGGATAAATGTCATCCTTGACCTGTTATTTGTAGGAGTGTTCGGGATGGAAGCGGCAGGGGCAGCCCTTGCTACAGTTATTTCGCAGGCTGTGAGTATGATCGCATGTATAGTTTATCTGAAACGAAGCGGCTTTGATTTTGATTTCAGGCTCAGGTCCTTCAAGTTTCACTTAAACAGATTCAGAACACTTTTGAAGATAGGCATCCCGGTTTCCATACAGAATGTTATAACCAACTTTTCATTTCTGGTCCTGACGACCATTGCAAATGGAATGGGGGTCGCCGCTTCGGCGGCAGTGGGGATCGTAGGCAAATACAATGGCTTTGCGATATTGCCTGCAATCGCAGTGGGTTCGTCAGTTTCTGCCATGGTGGCGCAGAATATGGGGGCAGGTATGGTGGACAGGGCTAAGAAGACATTCCACACCGGTTTCGTACTTGCATTTTCAGTAACATTTGTTGTATTTGTGATTACTCAGCTGTTCCCGGGACAGATACTTGCGCTGTTCGGCGATGATCCGGAAATGATTGCGGCCGGTGTCGAATACATACGCACATTCTCACTGGACTATATCATCGTGCCGGCGACTTTCTGCCTCAATGGAATAATAACGGGTTCCGGGCATACTATCATCTCATCCGTCGGCGGCATAATGGCTTCACTGGGCTTCCGCATCCCGCTGGCAATAATCTTCGGAGTAGTGCTGGACAAAGGTTTGATGGGGCTGGGGATCGCGGCGCCGGCAGCCAGCCTCGGTGCAGGCACGCTGCTGTTCATATACTACATACTCGGCAAGTGGAAGAAAAGCACGGTGGTGCAGAAACAGATACCATGACATACTACAGATGGGCAATGGGAGCGTTCGACCGGCGTTTTCCATTGCCCGGCTTACTTGACACAGAGCATGTTTTGCAGTTATAATGATAATCGAACAGACCGAGAAGAGAAACACCAGAACCCTTTTCGCAAAGGGTTATTTTTATCGGCAGAGTTTTATGGAAGGCTTATGTTATGGCAAATGAAGGGATAAAAGTCATCGCTCAGAATAAGAAGGCCAGGCACGATTACTTTATCGAGCAGACGATAGAAGCCGGCATAGTACTGTCAGGTACTGAAGTGAAATCGATAAGGCAGGGCAAGGTAAATCTGAAAGACAGCTATGCCACCATCGAGGGCGGTGAAGTAATACTCAGCGGCATGCATATAAGTCCGTATGAGCAGGGCAACATATTCAACAAGGACCCCTTGCGCAACCGCAAGCTGCTGCTTCACAAGAGTGAGATCAACCGGCTCATCGGCGTAACGCAGCAGAAGGGGATGTCATTGATCCCATTGAGGCTTTACTTCAGGAAGGGCAAAGTGAAAGTAGAGCTGGCAGTCGCAAAGGGCAAAAAGCTGTATGACAAGCGTGCCGACATCGCTGAGCGGGATGCCAGACGCGAGATCGACCGTAAACTCAAGGAACATATGCGATAAGGGTCGTGCAGGTGGACATTGGAAAATCAAAAAGTGGAAAACCTATCTTTGTGAGAGGGTGCCGCATCAAATCCAGAAGCGGTCATTCCTGATTCATGGGGGCGTATTGGTTTCGACGGGATCGTTGAAGTCAGTGCAGCGGGTAGAGGATTCTCGTTGGCCTCTTTAAAAAACGAGAGACTAAAATAAACGCTAAAAACGATAATTTCGCTTTAGCTGCTGCCTAATAAAGGCAGCCCGTCAGTCCGGGGTTCCTGCACCTCGGGTAGCTGGCGTCATTAAGTCAGGCCTTAGGAATGGGAAGGTCAAATTCCGGAACTGGTTCAGTGGTAGCCTTGAGCTGAACCCGATCTAAAGGCTACCGAAGGCGGAACTTCGACTGCAGAGGCCCGCCGGAGGG
>DGEE01000069.1:13728-15954 GCA_002385815.1 Hungateiclostridiaceae bacterium UBA3934 | reverse complement strand
AGACTGCATCCTGCGCAGATGTCCGCAATTATGGAATGACAGACGGTCTGCCGGAAGCGAAGGAGCTGTTTTCAAAACTTCTGGAAGTCAGCACAAGTGAAATAATACTGGGAAACAACTCAAGTCTCAGTATGATGTATGATGCAATAAGCCGTGCCATGACATTTGGCGTCTATGGAAGCCCTGAGCCGTGGAGCAGGTTGCCCAAAGTAAAATTTCTCTGTCCAAGTCCCGGTTATGACAGGCACTTTGCAATCACGGAACTCTTCAATATCGAGATGATAACGATAGAAATGAAAGAAGACGGACCGGATATGGACACCATCGAGAAGCTCGCTGCAGAAGACGACTCCATAAAGGGCATATGGTGCATACCCAAATACAGCAATCCCACAGGAGTCACATATTCTGACGAGGTCGTCGACAGGCTTGCAGCCATGCGCACCGCAGCCAGTGATTTCAGGATTTTCTGGGATAATGCATATATTGTGCACCATCTGACTGATAAGCCTGACAAACTGAAGAATATACTGGAGGCTTGCAAGAAGGCCGGCAATCCTGACAGAGTCTTCATATTCGCATCGACATCGAAAATAACTTTTCCGGGCTCCGGTGTGGCGATGATGGCATCGAGTGAAAGCAATATAAACCAGATAAAAAAGCTGCTGGGGATCAGGAGTATTGGTCCGGATAAAATAAATCAGCTGAGACATGTCATGTTCTTCAGCGATCCTGACAGCATCGAACAGCATATGAAAAAACACGCGGCAATACTGAAGCCCAAATTCGAGATGGTCCTCAGTATTCTAGATTCGCGGCTTGGAGACAGGAACATTGCAAAATGGAGCAGGCCCAATGGAGGTTACTTTATCAGTCTGGATACGTTGCCCGGCTGTGCCTCTGCTGTCGTAAAGATGGCGGGGGAGGCAGGGGTAGTGTTAACTCCTGCAGGGGCGACATTTCCATACGGAAAAGACCCACAGGACTGCAACATAAGGATAGCACCGACACTGCCACCACTGGAAGAGCTCAAATTGGCCATGGAGCTTCTTTGCACATGCATTCAGATCGTATCGGCCCGGAAGCTGCTGGGGACATGAACACATATCATTTATACCGGTCAGACACTGAATTCCGGACCCGGAGTGGCCGCCGGCAGCTTTCACTGCCATATACAATATGAAAACCCTGCAGAGTTAAAAACTTGCAATGGCTGATAAACAATATTATAATTCTATAAGTGGTGCATTCTCGTAATGATACCATACAAATCTCATATCTTTTTTTGTATCCGGCGGGATTTTCCAATCTCGCACTTTTTTTGTCCTGCCATATAAAGTTCTGACAGGAACCTTAGCCAAATGTACTGAAAAAAATACTGTAAAATTATACAGTTTTACATTGCAATGAGCAGAGAAATCATATAGAATTAGTAATGATGTAATTATGTGTTGCTATGTTTACTAATCTGGAGGGTATCAAGTGATAAACAAGTACAGTAACGTGCCTTTATATTCTCAGCTCAAACAGCTTATCATTGAAAAAATCAAGTCAGAAGAATATCCTGTTGAATCAAAGATCCCGTCTGAGCAGGAATTCTGCGAATTATACGGTATCAGCAGGCCGACAGTGAGGCAGGCAATAAGCGAACTCACCAACAATGGCTATCTGTATAAGGAGAAGGGGAAAGGTACTTTTGTAGCAAGGGCGAAGTCCAAAGTCGATATCAAAAACTATACTGGTTTTACCGATTCCATACTTGACAGCCAGGATCCAGGTCAGCATGACATATTGTCATTACGTGCTGTCGGGATTGAAGATGCACCATTTCTGAAAGACATTTTTGGCGCTCCAGGTACGATGGTCAATGTCGAGTACGCTGAGATAAAATATATCACATCTGAAAACAACAGTGTCCTTTCTTACAACACTTCTTACATACCGCTTTCTTTATTTCCGGATCTGCTGGAGGATATTAAAGACAGGAAGCCATCCTATGATATCCTGAAGGGGAAATACCCGCTGCTTCCGGTAAAGAGCACTAGCAATCTTGAAGTATTGTACACGGATCAGACAGACGCTCAGTATCTTCAGATACAGCCAGGGCTGCCAGTTATCAAGATCACTAATACGCTTTTCTCGAAGAGTGGTCAGCCAGTAGAGTATATTACGGCAAAATATCGTGCTGACAAATGCAAGCTGATTTTCGAGAACAGCAAATAGTAC
>DGEE01000069.1:939-13585 GCA_002385815.1 Hungateiclostridiaceae bacterium UBA3934 | reverse complement strand
GAAAGGAGTGATCCTGGATGAAGATTGAAACGGAGGTGGCCATCGCCTGATGGCTGCAAAAGGTCTGTAGGGTTTTTCGGCCTGGCAGACCTTTTTTGATCGAAGGGGAAGCATATTATTTTATTTCATGTAATTACGCGAAATATAAATTTCGCGTAATTCGGGGGATGGTTATTGATAAACTTCAAATCATGTTATAATATTGATATGTAAGGTTTTTATAACATTGATTATTTACAGTGTCAATATAAAAACAATTACGAGGTTTTACAAATGAAAAATATAAATGATTATGAGATACCTCCCGTGTTAATGGATTTTTTAAGTTACATGCAAACCATCAGAGGTCGTTCAGCTAATACAGTCAAGGTATATTTTTATGACCTGAGAGTTTTCTTCCGCTTTATGAAGCTTCGCAGGAATCTTGTCGACGAAAACACTGAATTTGAAGACATACGTATTAATGACATAGATATAGATTTCATCAGAACTGTAACATTGAGTGATCTTTATGCATTTATGGCTTATGTCAGCAATGACCGTGACAATTCTTCATATGCCAGAGCACGTAAAGTATCCAGTCTGAAATCTTTCTTCAAATATCTTACATTTAAGGCAAAGCTCCTGGATCACGACCCTGCTGCCGAGCTGGAATCGCCCAAAATAATGAAACGCCTGCCCAGATACCTTAATATTGAAGAGAGCAAGCAGTTGCTGAGTTCTGTGGATGGAAAATTTACCGAACGCGATTATGCGATAATCACATTGTTCCTGAACTGCGGGCTCCGATTGTCTGAATTGGTCGGCATAAACATCAGCAATATAAAAGGCTCGGTCCTGACTGTCATAGGAAAAGGTAACAAGGAACGCAGCATTCCCCTCAACCAGGCATGTATGAAAGCTATCGAGGATTATATGAAGGTCAGACCTGTCGATGGTGTCAAAGACAGGAATGCGTTGTTCCTGAGCAACCGCAGGCGAAGGATCAGTAAGGAATCTGTACAGAAAATCGTCAAAAAATACATCAGGGCAGCAGGTCTGGATCCGGAACGGTATTCCACCCATAAACTGCGCCATACGGCTGCAACACTGATGTACAAGTACGGCAACGTTGATATAAGATCCCTCCAGGAGCTGCTGGGACATGAAAGCATTTCAACCACGCAGATATATACACATCTGGACAGCAGCCAGCTCAGGACCGCAGTTGACAGTAATCCGCTGGCTGATTTCACCAAGGGAAATAATAAATGATGTTTACTTGATACTTCAATTTCATTATAATAATGTAGTTGTAATACGGTCCTGTTATGGAACTGACACAGCACAAAGTGAGTCTTATTAACAGAATTAACAGATAAAGAGGTCATTATAGATGGATTTAAGAAAATTTTATTTCATACTGACGATTTTTTCAGCCATCGTCCTGTTCGTATTCGGTTCAGGGATACTGGTTTATATCAATGCCAATATAGATATTATCAGCAGTGAGGTTTACGCATCCGGGGATCAGGACAGCCACTTTGCAAATATTATAAATCCACTGGTCCAGAAAAGGGATCCCTTCAATATACTGCTGCTCGGCGGAGACAAGGTCAACAACCTGACGGACACGATGATGCTGGCCAATTTCGACCCTGAAACAGGTAAAATCAACATTATGTCGATCCCGAGAGATACCAGGGTCTTCATAAAAAATAAGGAAAGAAAAATAAACTACGCTTTTCCCAGCGGCGGTGTGGAACTTGCAGTCAAGACCCTTTCAGAACTGCTGGACGTGAATATCAAGTATTACGCATTTGTCGATACATCGGCTTTCAGGAAAATAATAGACTTGCTGGACGGCGTGGATTATTATATCCCTGTAGATATGGACTACGACGATCCGACACAGAATCTGCACATTCACCTCAAAAAGGGTCAGCAGAGGCTCAACGGTGAGCAGGCTGAGCAATATGTGAGATTCCGAAAACCAAACAGGTGGAATAAAGAAATCAGGAAATACTACGACGGCAGCGATCTCAAAAGAAATGAGGCACAGCAGCAGTTCGTGAAGGAATTGATGAGACAGAAGCTGACGATACAGTATCTGCCGAAGCTTACCAGCGTGATCAACACAGTCTTCGACAGTGTCAAAACCAATCTGACGCTGAACGAGACTGTTAAGCTTACTTCATATGTTACAAAATTCAATATCGATAATGTCAGCTTCATACAGATGCCAGGCACGACATATGATGCATCGCCCTACTATTATATCTGTGATGTGGCTGCGGCAAGAAAAATCATGGCTGAAAGTTTCAAGTGCAAAGACAGCTTCGTAACAGCTGATGAAGAAGCAAAAGCTTTCTATCTGAAAAGCGAAGCAAAATATGTACCACCGCCAAAGCCTGTTGCATCTGAAGAGCAATCCGGAGATGCTGACGAAAACAGCGATATGTCTGAAAATCCATCCAACAGCGAAAGCCTGATAACAGGCTCTGATCAGGACCCATAAAGCAGTGAATGAATCAGGTGGACGGCTCTCCTGTCTGTGCGGCAGAAGAACCGTCCACTTTTTGATACCGGCTGTCAGATTCTGCAGAAGACCTTATAAGCATTGTACGTCATATATATGTCGATCTTGCTGGTGATCTCGAAAGGTGAATGCATGGAGAGCACGGCAATGCCGCAGTCCAGTACATCGATGCCGAGATTGGCAGCGTACTGGGCTATCGTCCCTCCTCCTCCCTCATCTACTTTCCCCAGTTCGCCGGTCTGCCAGATGATGCCGTTATCATTGAAAAGCTTTCTGACCTCTCCGACAAATTCTGCGCTTGCATCGCTGGCATCATATTTCCCCCTGGCTCCGGTATATTTCTGGAGAACGATGCCGTGACCGAGGTATGTGGCATTCCTTTTCTCATAAACACTCTCATAGTTGGGGTCCACGGCGGCATTTACATCTGCCGACAGCATTTTGGACCTTGAAAGGCATGAGCGGACCTTCAGATCAGAGTATGGATCCTCCGTCAGTGCAATAACATTGGCGAGGAAATCCTCGAGGAGGTTTGACTGGGCGCCTGTGTTGCCCATACTGCCGATCTCCTCCTTGTCCGTCAGCAGACACACTGCAGTGCGCTCGGGAACATCAATGTCCAGAAGCGCTCTCAGTGCGGGATAAGCGCAAACCCTGTCATCCTGACCGTAACCGCCGATCATGCTTTTGTCGAATCCTACATCCCTGGCCTTCTGAGCAGGTACTATCTCCAGTTCTGCTGACTGAAAGTCCTCTTCGACGATACCGTATCTTTTGTTCAGAATACTCAATATGTTCAGCTTTACCTTTTCTTTCACCTTTTCATCATTAAATGGTATGGAGCCAAGGAGCAGGTTGAGTCCCTCACCGGTCACTGCCTCACTCATTTTCTTCTGCATCTGTTCCCGGGCCAGGTGCGGCAGCAGATCGGTTATACTGAACACTGGATCGTCTTCATCTTCACCTACTACTATTTCGACAGTTGTACCGTCACCCTTTACCACAACACCATGGATGGCCAGGGGTATCGTCAGCCACTGGTACTTTTTTATACCCCCGTAGTAATGCGTCTTGAAAAAAGCCATCTGTGTATCTTCATACAGTGGATTCTGTTTAAGGTCCAGCCGCGGAGCATCAATATGGGATCCCAATATATTAACACCCTCAGAAAGTGGCTTATTGCCGACAACTGCCAGCACAGCTGATTTCTTTCTGTTGATATGGTAAACTTTGTCCCCGGGTTTCAGTCTCGTATTTGAGCTGATAAGATCATCGAGTTTTCTGAAACCCGCAGCAACTGCCAGTTTCTCGGTATTTGCTGCAAATTCGCGTTCGGTTTTTGATGTATTGAGAAAGCTTTTATAATCCTCGCAGAAGTCAAAAGCTTTTTTAATGTATTCTTCATCGACTTTTTCCCATATGTTTTGCCTCTTGTACAAAAGTCGTTCCTCTAGCTTCTGACCTTCAGTCCTTGTGTCGCTCATAATAGAATAACCTCCTGATACTGTATATTTTGCTGCTAAGTTTTCTATATTATTATATTATACACTTAATTTGAAGTAATTTTTTCGATTGCAGAAAAATTTTCTTATTCCATATTTACCTGCTTAAGCGACTTGCCAAACAACAAACAGATGCGGCTGGAAATATCTTGTTCCACCGGAGAAGTTGATTTTCGCGTCTCCTGGTGGTAACATTGTTTCATGCAGCAAAACAACGGAGGTAAACAGATGTACGACTGCCACATGCATACAAAGTTGTCGACAGACAGCGTGATGGATGCTGATGAGGCCTGTGAGACAGCAATAAGGATAGGGCTTGAAGGTGTTGCTTTCACTGATCACCTGGACTATGACTTTCCGGGCCAGGAAAGCTTTCTGGTCGATTTTGAAAAATATTTTCGTATGATAGAGGAATTGCGCGGAAAATATGGAGACAGGCTTAAAGTTCTCAGCGCTGTTGAAGCAGGGCTCCAGCCCCATGTTATTGACAGAACACAGGATACTATAAGAACATATCCTTTTGATTATGTGCTGGCTTCAGTACACATAGTCAAAGGTGAAGACCCCTATGAAAAGGCGTTTTACAGCGGCAGGACAAAAAAAGAAGCCTACAGTCTTTATCTTGAAGCTATATATAAAATGATCGGAAAACTGGAATCCTTTGATATGGTAGGCCATCTGGGATTTGTTATAAGAAACGCAGATTATGATGATAGGACATTAAGATATAGTGATCACTCTGATTTGTTGGATATGATATTCAAAGAATTGATTGACAAGGGCAGGGGTTTTGAATTAAACACAGGTACTTACAGGGATATGCGCCCCGATGCCGAATACGACTTGCATCTTCTCAAGCGCTACCGCGAACTGGGCGGGGAGCTGATATGCCTGGGTTCTGATGCACACCAGGCACGCCATATAGCCATACATTTTGATTACTTTGCTCATCTGCTTCGTGATGCCGGCTTTGAATACACTGTTCATTTCGAAAACAGGAAGCCTGTTTTTGACAAACTGTAAATGATAAGAAAAACAGGCAGCCAGTGAAACAGGTATTGATGCGGTCAGTGCTGCATTGTTCATTTACGGGAAAAAAACAATGTAAAGATTCCTTAAACTGTGAAGTTCAGATCGATCCGTCTATTACTGCGCCTCCCACCACGATGTCTCCGTCATAAAATACTACAGACTGGCCGGGAGTTATGGCCCTTTGCGGCTCATCAAAGACTACCTCCACCCTGCCATGGTCAGCCGGTCTGATTACGGCCGGAGCTGCTTTGGCTGAATACCTGATCTTGGCAGAGACTCTCATTTCATCTTTCAACTCTTCAATGGAAATGAAATTGGGATCTGAAGCAGTCAGTCCGGTGGCAAAAATCTCATCGGCATCACCAAGTACCACAGTGTTGTCCTCAGGTCTTATGGCTGCCACATACATGGGTTTGCCGAATGAAACACCGAGTCCCTTCCTTTGTCCGACTGTGTAATGTATTATCCCTTTGTGAGTACCAAGTATGTTGCCTTCCATATCCACGAAATGACCAGGCTTTATATCGGCGTCAGTATTCTCCGATATAAACCTGCCATAATCATTGTCCTCCACAAAACATATCTCCTGGCTGTCAGGCTTGGATGCCACAGGGAGCTTATATTCCCTGGCCATAGACCGCACCTGGTCCTTTTTGAATCCACCTATCGGAAAAAGAGTCCTTTGAAGCTGATACTGGGTCATTGTATAGAGGGCATAAGTCTGGTCCTTTTCCGCAGTCACTGATTTCATGAGAAGATATCTGCCTGACACTTCATCACGGGTGATCCTTGCGTAATGACCCGTCGCTATATAGTCGATCCCCATAGAAACAGCCTTTGAGAGCAGTGCTTCGAACTTGACAAAGCGGTTGCAGGCGATACAGGGATTTGGAGTCCTGCCTGCCAGATACTCATTTGTGAAATAGTCGATCACCTTCTGCTGGAACACATCCCTGAAGTTCAACACATAATAGTTTATACCGAGCCTGTCTGCAACTCTGCGGGCATCGTCAACTGCAGAAAGTGAACAGCAGCCGCCTTCTGACTGCCTTTTTTCTTCCCCGTCATCAGGCCATATCTGCATCGTGACTCCGATCACTTCATATCCCTGTTCGAGCAGTACTGCTGCAGCAACGGAGCTGTCGACACCACCGCTCATACCGAGCATCACTTTACCTTTCGACATATTTCACCTATTCTTCTTCATCCAGATGATGATGCACATCTTCGCATCTTCTGCAGCACACATCGCAGCTGCTGCTTTCCTCTGTCAGTCCTTTTTTTCTCCTATAGTCGGTTATGGCTGCCTTTATGGCCTCTTCGGCAAGATTTGAACAGTGCATCTTTACAGGCGGCAGGCCATCAAGTGCTTCTGCCACTGCCTTATTGGTTATCTTCATCGCTTCTTCGATGGTTTTGCCTTTAACAAGCTCTGTTGCCATGCTGCTTGTCGCGACAGCGGCCCCGCAGCCGAAGGTTTTGAATTTGACATCTGTGATGACGTCGTTTTCTATTTTCAGATACATTTTCATGATATCGCCGCATTTCGGATTTCCGACCGTGCCTACGCCGTCAGCATCGGGTATCTCTCCGACATTCCTCGGATTTGAAAAATGATCCATCACTTTTTCGCTATACATATCTATTCCCTCTTTCTGTGGTGAATATCACCCTGTATTCAACTGATATCATTGTCTCTATTGATTGTCTGGCGGATCTGTCATTTCCTGCTGACTTCTTCATATAGAGGTGACATTTCTCTCAGTCTCTGTACTATCTCGGGAAGTACTTCCATCAGATAATCTACCTCCTCATCGGTATTCCCGTCACCAAATGTGATCCTCAGTGAGCCATGTGCTGTTTCATGTGAAAGCCCGATGGCCAGCAGCACATGAGAAGGATCCAGCGAGCCTGACGTGCATGCTGAACCACTGGAAGCCGCGATTCCCTTCAGATCCAGCATCAGCAGCAGTGATTCGCCTTCGATGAAGTCAAAGGAGAAGTTGACATTACCCGGCAGTCTCATTTCTCTGTGGCCATTCAGCCTGACAAAAGGTATGTTTTTCTCTATTTCCCTGATGGTCCTGTCACGCAGGGCAATAAGCTTCTCATTGTGGTGATCCATATTTTTGTCAGCCAGTTCCAGCGCCTTTGCAAGCCCGACTATGGCAGGCACATTCTCGGTGCTTGCACGCCTGCCTCTTTCCTGCGCACCCCCGTGAATGAAGGAAGTCAGCTTGGTACCCTTTCTCACATAAAGGGCTCCAACCCCCTTTGGCCCGTAAAACTTGTGGGATGACATGGAAAGCATGTCCACATTCAGTTTGGAAACGTCTATCCGTATATTCCCCATAGCCTGTACTGCATCTGTATGGAATACTATCCCTTTCTCTTTTGCGATCCTGCCTATTTCTGCTATTGGCTGGATCGTTCCGATCTCATTGTTGGCATACATAACCGAAATAAGTATTGTATCCGGCCTTATGGCAGCTTCCAGTTGTTCAGGGGATACCAGTCCGTATTCATCCACCGGCAGGTATGTCACCTCAAAGCCGTCGCTTTCGAGATACTGGCATGTGTGGAGAACTGCATGATGCTCAATAGATGTGGTTATGATATGTTTTCCTTTTTTCATATTCGCATATGCGGCACCCTTTATTGCCCAATTATCTGCTTCTGTACCCGAACCGGTGAAATATATCTCACGAGGCTCTGCACCGATTATGCCTGCCACACTTTCCCTGGCTTCCTCAATGGCCTTTTTACTGGCCCTGCCAATGGAATACACTGATGAAGGATTACCGTATTTCTCTTCAAAATAAGGCAGCATAGCCTCCAGTACTTCGCGTTTTACAGGTGTGGTAGCTGCGTGGTCAAAATAAATGTTACCTGTGCTCATGTGATTAGCTCCTTTATGAAAAATGGATTTCATGTGTCCTGACAATTGCTTTGGGTTTTGTGTCAAGCATTATCAGGAGCTCTCTTTTTATTATTCCTGTAATAGTCATCTATCAATTCCTGCAATGAGATATTATCTATAACATTATTGATCCCATCCCTGATTTTTTCCCAAACGCCCCTGGTAATACACCTGTCAGAGCTGTCACACAGATCGTGGTGTCCGTTCTCCGCCACACAATCCGTGGGAGCCATTGACCCCTCCAGAGCCCTAAGTATGTCGCCTACACTGATATTTTCAGGATCGTCTGCCAGCATGTATCCGCCCTGTGGCCCCCTTATGCTTTTTATAAGCTCTGCTTTCTTCAGTGCGGCAAACAGCTGCTCCAAATAGCTTTCCGATAATCCCTGACGCTCTGCTATACTGTTTAAAGTAATCTGTCCGTCTGCGCTGTGGAGAGCCAGGTCCAGGATCGCTTTCAGGCCATATCGGCCCTTTGTTGAAAGCTTCATCGCCATACCTCCGCCATATGCTCAGGGTAATCCCTAGTAATTTACTTGGTATTAGATTAAGATTAGCACTATGTATTATATTTGTCAATAGAAAACAAAAAATAATCAGGAGAACTGTCGCGTCACACAGACGCAAATATCCATCGATTTTGTGATATCCTGACGCCACGATTATTTTACCACTGGAAGAGTGGACCCGCCATGGGGCATCAGCAGCACCTGCGCATCCGGTCCCATCAGCGAGAATGCCCGGTCCAGTGCTGTCTGCATATTTTCGAAAGGCTCCATATACAGTCTTTCGCACAAGCTCCGGTCCATATCCGATACGATGAATACCCTGGCTTTCTTTTCCACGAGGGCTATGGCAGCAGCCTTATGACCTCCCAGCTCGAAATTGGTCTTTATCCTCTCGATCAGGCAGTCTGGTGAATCAGATGTATTGATCCACCTTTCGAAGACCTTTTCTCCATAGCCTTCACTGCATGATGCCAGCAGGATGATGATGCCGTTGTCCCGGACAGCATGCTTTGCATTGTCCAATGCTTTCTGAGCCTGGTATAGATTTATATCCTTTGGAAAGCCGCCCGGCGTAGTGATGACAATATCAGCCTTGCGAGGGATGGTTACTTTGTAAAGCCGATCAAGAAAACGGCAGCCTTCCCTGTGTGCATGCAGATAATGTCCGGCTACTGCTTTTATGATATTCTTGTTCTCATCCAGGACAACGTTGACAATAAAATCTATGGGAACAAATTTAACGACTTCATCGATGTCCTGTCTGACAGGATTGTCGTCCAGTGCGCCTGCCCTTGCTTCATCCCTGACCATGGCGCTGTGGTTTGCCTGGATCGCCGCCCGTGTCGAAACGCCTGGCATCACTGCTTTTGCGCCTCCGCTGTATCCTGCGAAATAGTGGTATTCAATGTTGCCGAGACATATTATGCGGTCTGCAGCAGCAACCTCGTCGAATATCTCCACTGGTGTGCCTCTTGACGTCGTTCCCAGCATCCTGCATCTATCCGCGTCACTGTCTATACACCTGACTTTTTCATATATATCATCGCCTGTAAGGTACCTCATTTCTTCTTCGGTGTGCTTTCTGTGGCTTCCCAGGGCGAAAACCACCGTTATATCCTCGTATTCCAGTCCTGCCTTCAAAAGCTCTTCCAGCACTGCCGGAAGTACAGTTTTTGTCGGCATTGGTCTGGTAATGTCACTGGTGATTATAACAGTTTTTTCTCCTCTGCTCACAATTTCCGATAGCCTTTTGGATGCGATGGGCTCACTTATTGCACGTCTTACTTCATCTATGCCGGTAAGGCTGACAGTTACATCATTCTGGCGCAATTCTGCCATGACGTTCCCATCTGGTATGTGAAATTCTCTGAATCCTTTGCCGTAGCCGTATTTGAAATACATTGAATGACCTCCTTGCGATCTACAGGTCTTTGTCCTCTCCATTGCCTTCTTTTTCTTCCTTATTTCTGAGCCTTGCCAAATCCTCCGCCCGCCTGGCTTTGCTGCTGTATAGCAGGTATCCGAACGATATTATGATATATACGACCAGACTAAGCTGCAAATAGTATTTGAAGAACATGATATTCAACAGGAGCAGTACAAACCCTGCCAGTAATACCCAAGCCATGATTTTTTTCGCCATATCCACGTCCCTTCTCCGGCAATCCTGCTATATCCGGCAGAAATTCAGCCCCGTTGCCGGTTCAACTTTTTCTGAATCTCTCGAGCCAATCTCTTATCCTGGCTTCGTAGCCATTTGATGTGGGTTCGTAATATATCGTACCTTCCATGTCTTCCGGCAAATATTGCTGCTTTACTATATTACCCGGATAATCATGGGCATATTTGTAACCCACGCCATATCCCTGCTCCTTCATGCCTTTAACGGGCGCATTCCTCAGGTGCATTGGAACTTCACCGGTTTTTTTGGTTTCCACATCGTGCATGGCTTTTTCCAACGCTTTGTAACATGAGTTCGATTTCGGGCTCACTGCGACCATAACTGCCGCATGGGCCAGCAAAAGCCTGGCTTCCGGCATGCCTGTCATATGTATGCCCTGTGCAGCCGCCACTGCAAGCTGCAGTGCCGTTGGATTGGCCATGCCCACATCCTCAGACGCACATATTATGATCCTTCTGATAAGGAATTCAGGATCTTCACCCGCATAAAGAGCCCTGGCCAGATAAAACAGCGTTGCATCAGGATCGCTGCCCCGCATCGACTTTATGAAAGCACTGATATTGTCATAATGTGCTTCTCCGGATTTATCAAAAGTGATGGCCTTTTTCTGAACACACTCCTCTATGACCTGCATCGTAATATGCAACTGACCGTCAGCACCGATGTCAGTGGTGACAGCAGCCAGTTCCAGTGCATTGAGTGCTTTTCTGGCATCTCCGCCTGAAATACCGGCAAGATAACTGACAGCCTCCTCGTCCATCCTGATCTGATAGTTGCCTAATCCTCTTTCACTGTCAGCCAGTGCCATCCTGATGATCTTTTCGATGTCTCTGTCTTCCAGTGGTTTCAGCATAAAAACAGTAGACCGGGAGATCAGCGCTTTATTCACTTCAAAATACGGGTTCTCCGTCGTTGCACCTATCAGTACAATGGTACCGTTTTCGACATAGGGCAGCAGTGCATCCTGCTGAGCTTTGTTGAACCTGTGTATCTCATCTATGAAAAGCACAGTTCTGCCGGTCTGGTTGAACATAGGGTTCTGGGTATCTGAGATTATTCTCTTAATATCTGCTACACCGGCAGTTACAGCATTGAGCTTTTCGAAACTGGACCTTGTCGTTGCTGCAATTATCCTGGCAAGTGATGTTTTTCCTGTTCCGGGTGGACCGTACAGTATTATCGATGATATCCTGTCAGCTTTTATCATCCTGTAGAGCAGCTTGCCTTTGCCGATAATATGCTCCTGTCCGACGAATTCATCGATGGTCCTTGGACACATCCTGTACGCCAGCGGTTCTTTTTTTTGAGCCATGTCCCCCTCCTTGCCGTTTATGATAGTGCTCCTCTGCATTTCGACGAACAGTATAACCTTTGCAGATCCTGTTCTGATCAATACCGTCCGATTCAGCAAAAGGACCAAGATAAAGGTGGTGCTCCTATTATCTTAGCCCTTTGGAGGACTTTGTTCAATACAGTCCTGTAAAGAATTCTTTCAATATCTGTAAACCATCACTCATATAGAGGATGCTTTTTGCATAAAGCTGAGACCCTCTCCCTTACCTGGTCTGCAGTGTTGTCGAAATCGGTAATGGTCATCTTTATCAGCGTGGCTATCTCCTTCATATCCTCTTCCTTCATCCCTCTGGTGGTAACAGCCGGAGTGCCTATCCTGATACCGCTTGTCACAGTCGGCTTCTGTGTATCGAAGGGTACTGCATTCTTATTAACAGTAATGCCGACCTCATCCAGAAGATGCTGTGCTGTTTTGCCTGTAACGGATAAATTGCTCAGATCCACCAGCATCAAATGGTTGTCAGTGCCGCCCGAAACAAGTGTAAATCCCTCGTCAGTCAGGGCACCTGCCAGTGCTTTTGCATTGCTGACTACCTGCTGCTGGTAGTTTTTGAAATCTTCGGTCATTACCTGTTTGAAACTCACAGCTTTTGCAGCTATCACATGCATCAGAGGACCACCCTGCATACCGGGGAATACAGCAGAATCTATCTTCCTTGCATGTTCAGCCTTACAGAGTATCATTCCCCCGCGTGGGCCTCTCAAAGTCTTGTGGGTGGTTGTTGTTACAAAATCCGCATATGGTACGGGATTTGGATGGAGCCCGGCAGCTACGAGGCCTGCAATATGAGCCATGTCTACCATCAAATAGGCCCCGCAGTCCTTAGCGATCTCACCGAAAGCCTTGAAATCGATGATCCTGGGATAAGCGCTTGCACCAGCAACTATGAGCTTTGGCTTTACCTCCCTGGCTATCCTGTGCACCAACTCATAGTCGATATAGCCAGTATCCTTGCTGACGCCATAAAACTCGGATCTGTAATACCTGCCTGAGATGTTTTTCTTCATACCATGACTGAGATGTCCCCCGTGGTCGAGATCCATACCCAGTATCACATCACCGGGTTCAAGGACAGCGAAATAAACAGCCGAATTGGCCTGTGCTCCCGAATGAGGCTGTACATTGGCATG
>DGEE01000069.1:0-730 GCA_002385815.1 Hungateiclostridiaceae bacterium UBA3934 | reverse complement strand
AAGAGGGGTTCCCAGAGCCTGTAAAACTGCTTCATCGACAAAATTCTCCGAAGCTATCAGCTCGATTTTGTTCCTCTGCCTGTTTACTTCATTTTCGATGCTTTCAGCTACTTCAGGATCGATCTTCCGTATTTCATCAATCTGATACATTTTATACCTCCATATGCGATATTTTGAAAAAACTAAAGGTCAAACCCTTGGATTTGACCTGTGATACCCGAATATCATCAATATGATATGAGCATCCTCTGTCCTTTTGCCTGAGAGTTGTATCCCGTTGACGGGACTTGCCCCTTCGGCGCCTTGACGGTCTCTCCAGAGGTGCGTCCCTTCACAGTCGGTAAATAATCCTTCCATGAAAATCATCCGCGCTATCATAATGCATTCTGCATTTTTAATAAAATAATTATAACATTTGTCAAAATTCTGTCAAGTTACAAAATTTTATATAACTCATCGCTTTCCGGCGGAGAAATTTCTTCAGCCCTATTGCCGGAAATCACCAGCCTCTTACCGGTATTGTTAAGTTTGCCGATGACGGAGGCATCGATGTTCTCCTGCTTCAGCCGCCTTACCAGTTCTTCTCCGTCAGGAACGGATATCAGCATACAGCCGCTTGAAATAAGTCTGTATGGATCTATATTATAATATTCACAGATTTTTCGTGTTGCCATATGTAAAGGTATTCTGTCTTTATAGATCTCCACACCGGTACCTGATGCCTGGCACA
>DGEE01000082.1:44714-45048 GCA_002385815.1 Hungateiclostridiaceae bacterium UBA3934 | reverse complement strand
ATATCGACATATGCAAAAAAGCAGGCCGCAGAGAAGCAGAACCGCAAGCTGGGTGCCATTGATGAGAAATACATGAAACGGGCGGAAGATCTTCTGTTTGGTGAACTGGCGGCAGCTCTGGGTGTCGACAGGGATCAGGTGAATGAATATGTGGTTGAGAAAATAAACCGGGACTATTTGGGCAGCGAAGACTACAGCAATTGATACGTTCAACTGTATTCCAGGAGCACATCGACCTGATTTTTGATGACCAATGAATCACGCGTTACTTCGCAATCCAGAGCAATGATCTGTACGCCCTGTCTGTGAGCTGATAAGAGGGCATCTGCAAACT
>DGEE01000082.1:34685-44533 GCA_002385815.1 Hungateiclostridiaceae bacterium UBA3934 | reverse complement strand
CTCCAGCGTGACTCCTTTGATTTCCATCAATATTCTTCTTTTGCTGGTCTCTATAAGAAAGTCAAACCTGGAACCAAGATATGTGTATTCCGGTCTGATGTTTATTATTTTTTCACTGTGGACCCCATTTTTCGATGCGCAGGCTGTGAGTCCGGCAGCCGATGCCCCGGTGTCCGAATATACGCCGGTAGTCGATACCCCGGTGTCCGGAGATATGCCGGTAGCCGATGCCCCGGTAACCGGGGATATGGCGGCTGATGACCCGGTATCCGGAGATATGTCAGTCGACGGTCTGGCATCAGAGGATATTCCGGCTGATGGGTCAGTATCCACAGATATTCCAGTCGACACCCTGGTATCCGATGAGATTCCGGCCGGCATCGCGGAGGCTGCAGGAGCATTGCCTATCAGCTCTAAAGCAGCGGATCCGTTGTCCAGCAGCCATTCATACATGACCTTGTTGGGAGCCTGGGAATCGATGTTGACTACCCGGCTCCCTTTTTCAACGCCGATAAGAGACCAGTTGGTGCTGCGCTTCGGATCATCATGCTTTTGGAGATAGACAGCAGCGCCGGTGACCAGCAGTTCCTTCAGCCGGCCTGTATTTTTGACATGTGCCTTTGTATACCTGCCATCCACATATATGTTTGCCACAAAGCGGTTAGGCCGCGATATGAATTTGCCTTGTTCGATATTTTCGTATTTCATGTTTTAGCCTCCATTCACTCATTGTAACATATGTGCTGTTCCGGCGGCATCTGCTTGTATGGGATGTCTGAATCGATGCTGAACCTGGAATCCCGACATAGTCTCTGTCAGACATAAAATGCGGATAATAAGCAAACCATATAGCAATGATGGTGGACCATATCGTCAAAGAAATAGCCCTTGCCGGACTGGCCGAGCATATGAGACTGGCAAGGCTGGCAGTGGAAGAAACCGGAAGAGAAGTCTGTGAGGAAAGATAATAAAAAATCTGTTTGCCACGGAATACATCTACCACTGTATCAAGTACGAAAAACCGGGCTGTTATTTGGTCAATGAGGAAGAGAAAAAACTTGAAGGTGCTGTTATCGATGAAAAGAAGAATTCAACAACCCCGGAGATCGTTGGACAATCGGCCCGGACCATAGTTCAGTTGGCGGGGATCGACGTTCGCGGGCACACAAAAATACTGGTTGACGAAATAGAAGGGGTGCGGCCGAATACCATAGCTGCAGAAAAGGAGATCTGATGGATACGAAAACTGCCAGAACAAAAATAGGGTGGAATTTTGACAACAGTTACGCTCGCCTGCCTGAGTCATTCTATACGCTCATGGGACCGGCACCTGTACGTTCACCGGAACTGGCTGTGCTCAATCACGACCTGGCATGCCTGCTTGGGCTGGATCCAAAAGAGTTGTCAGGCAGAGAGGGCGTTGCGATCCTTGCAGGGAACATGATCCCGGAAGGCGCGCAACCGCTTGCTCAGGCGTATGCAGGGCATCAGTTCGGATATTTTACCATGCTGGGTGACGGGCGTGCGATCCTGCTTGGCGAGCAGATAGCACCCTCTGGCATGAGATACGATATCCAGCTCAAGGGATCCGGCAGGACTCCCTATTCCAGAGGCGGCGACGGGCGTGCGGTCCTTGGTCCGATGCTGAGGGAATACATAATAAGCGAGGCGATGCATGCTCTTGGGATACCCACTACCCGAAGTCTTGCAGTGGTCACCACAGGTGAGTCGGTTTACCGGAAAACAGCTCTGCCGGGGGCTGTTTTGACCAGGGTGGCTGAAAGCCATATCAGAGTCGGCACTTTCGAGTATGCAGCCAGGTGGTGCGATCCTGATGAACTTAAGGCACTGGCGGATCATACACTGGAGAGGCACTTTTCCCATACCGGAGGGCCGGATTCCCCGGAACCGGATTCCGGAAAATCAAAATCCTGCGTGGGATCTGACGGTGATGATGTCAGAGATGACGCGGCGGACATCGGAAACCAATATCTCCGCCTTTTGAAGGAGGTTGTCAGGCGGCAGGCGGAGCTTATAGCAAAATGGCAGCTGGTGGGCTTCATCCATGGGGTGATGAATACAGACAACATGGCTTTGAGTGGTGAAACCATAGATTATGGACCGTGTGCATTTATGGACACCTATGATCCTGATACAGTATTCAGTTCCATCGATATCTACGGCCGGTATGCCTATGGGAATCAGCCCGGCATTGCAGGCTGGAACCTGGCGAGATTCGCCGAGACACTGCTGCCGTTGCTGCATGAGGATGAAAACAGGGCCGTGGAGCTTGCTCAGAATGCTGTTTCTGAGTATGGCAGGCTGTTCCATGGTGCATGGCTCAAAGGCATGAGATCAAAGCTTGGTCTTTTTGATGAGGAGCCACAGGATGAGGGTCTCGTCAAAAGCCTGCTTGAAATTATGCACAGGAACAAAGCTGACTTCACCAACACGTTCCGGGCCCTGACATATGACGAAGACCTTGATATAGATATGTTCAGCACTGATGAGTTCAGGCAGTGGAAAGCAAGCTGGCATGAAAGGCTTGGCAGACAACAGCAGACAAAATCGTCAGTTTTCCGGCTCATGAAGGAAAATAATCCCGTGGTCATCCCCCGGAACCATCGGGTGGAAGAAGCCCTTGAAGCTGCTGAGAAGCATGGGGACTACAGCGTTATGGAAAGATTGGTTTGTGTTTTGTCCAGGCCGTACGAGTATACCTCTGAAAAGGATCATTATTCATCGCCGCCGGAACCGTCGTCCTGCCGTTATCAGACATTTTGCGGCACATGAGCGGAACGGTTTCCATATATCAGCACTGTACCCGGAGGCAGCAGTACATAAACCGTAAGTCCTGGTCCGATCTTTCTGAACTGATCCCGGTTATAGCTAACCACAGGACGCATCCTGAGAACACCTGTTGACTCTGCCCCAAGGGCATGGTTTACACTAAAATCGGTGGCACAGAGCAATATTCGAAATATGTCGTGACTGACACTCAGAAAGCTTTCAGGGGGCAGAGTCATGTCATTGCTGATCAAGATGATGTATAAGCGCATCCTGCCTGTAGTCCTGTTCATCTGTACCAGCATATTTGCAATGCTGGTATCGTTATGGTGGAACTGGCAATTAAGGGATATCATAAACAAAATCAATACAGGGACTCATATCCCGACTGATGTAATAATCATGGCGGCAACCGCAATACTGTTCAGTATGGCTTCGGCTTATGCCCTGAGCCTATGTTCGGCCTGGGCATGCGAGTGCATGGCGCATGATTTGCGTATGGGGTTTGCGAAGCATTTCGCAACACTGTCATTGACAGAGATCGAAAACATCAGCGCCGGAGAACAGTTGTCAAAGCTCCAGAATGAGATAAGCGAAGTAAACGGCTTTCTCCAGACCAACCTGTTCACATTTGCTGATGACATAATCAGGTTCATCGGCACCTTTTCATGGCTTCTATGGCTCGACCCGAAGCTGACACTGGTCTCAAATATACCGACTGCAGTCCTGGTTTGGTACACGGTTTACACGAGCCGTGTGATCAGTGAGGCTGCACAGCAGAGCCAGCAAGCCAATGGGCAGATGAATGGTTTTGCTGGATCACTTATCGCAGTATTTCCGGTGATGAAGCTGTTTGATGCAGTACAGCTCATCAGTGATAAATACGATGCGGCTTTGGTGCGATGGGAGCGGGCTGTCGTAACAGAAGAGCGCAGGCGTGCTGTCCTGATGTCGCTCTCAGGTCTGATGTCATGCAGCCCTTTGCTGCTGTTGCTTTTGGTCGGGGGGATAGAGGTTATCAGGGGAACGTTGTCAGTAGGGAGTCTGTATGCTTTTATCAACCTTTCCGGCAATGTGTCAGGTGCAATGATGAATATGCCGGGGCGTATCGCTTCGTTCCGCCGTTTTGCTGTGAATTTGAAACGCGTGGAGCCTTTTATGGCAGCAGGTTTTGCTTTTAGAAAATGAGATGAAGTTATATAAAATGACAGGTGATATTAAATGGGTATCAGGGTCGAAAATCTGCGGTATGCGTATGGCAGTAAGCTGGTTCTCCGTGATATCAGCCTCTTTGTCAATGCCGGAGAATACATAGGTATCGTCGGTGTGAGCGGGTGCGGTAAAAGCACGCTGCTTAAGCTGCTGGCAGGGCTGTACCAGACACAGTCCGGTGTGGTTGAGGTCCATGGGGCATGCAGGCCGGAGGAAATCCGTAAAAATGTTGCTATGGTGATGCAAAACACGGTGTTGTTTCCGGCGAGCATCAAAGAGAATATAACCTGCGGGCATCCCATGAGTGAAGAAGTCATATGGCAGGCCTGTAAGGCCGCGCAGCTCACAGAATGGATCACATCGCTGGCGGACGGTATAGATACTTTTGTGGGAGAACAGGGCGGAAAGGTATCAGGAGGGCAGGCTCAACGCATCGCCATAGCACGCGCGATCGCCAGGAATGCGCCGGTCATCCTGCTGGATGAGGCGACAAGTGCGCTTGATGGAGACACCGGCAGTGCTGTTCTTGCTGCACTGGACAGTCTGACCAGGGGAAGGACTGTTGTAAGCGTCAGTCACCGGCACGAAACACTGGCAAACTGCAGTCGGATTTACAAACTGGAGGACGGGCGACTGCATAGCCTTTGACGGGCATCTGAGCAGTTACAGTTAGATCTGCGGAATGGATGGAAGGTGACATTATGATCCGTGAATTACGAAAGCTGTTCAATATTACGGGCATGTTGAGGCGTTTTATCATCCTGACTCTGCTGCGCTGTCCTTTTGATGCACTGTACACCGCCGTTCAGGCATTGTTCCTCAAGCATGCCTTTGATGCTGTGAACAATGCGCAGACAAGCAGTCTGTTCATCACCTGCATCCTGTTCGGTGTTGGAAACATTATTCTGTTCTTATATAATGGAACTGTGTGGACCGTGTATACTGCCTTTGTAACAAATTGGACTGCTGTTTTGCGACGCAAGCTGTTCAGACACATCGGTAGCCTGTCTTTGAGGCAAATAGAGATGAGAACGGTCGGTGAATGGATCACCCGGCTGAATTCAGATTTACACGCAGCTACGGCAATGCTGAATCAGCCGATCCATATCCCGCATGCGGTCGTTTCGCTGGTCAATGCAGTCGTTTCTTCTGTTATACTGGCGTCGGCAGATATGATGATGTTCAGCCTGGTTATTCTTTTTGCTGTACCCCATATGCTGATCAGTCGGCTTATCGTCGCAAAGCCGATGACCAGGCTTGCAACAGACGTGCAGGAAGCAGCCGCAGAGAATGCTTCGGACATGAACGCTATTATTGTCTGCGCTGCTGAGGCGCTTATATATGATGCTCAGAGCTTTTTGCTCAGGCGTTTTGAAGAAAGCAGCCTGAATATCAGGAGAAAGAGCATGCGGCTACAGCATCGCAGGGCATTGGTGAACAGCCTGATACCGCTGATGGGAATGAGTGGCTATCTTGCCGCGCTGCTGGTCGGAGGCAGCAGGATCGCAGGCGGAGCGATGGCTTTTGGTTCGCTTACAGCAGTACTGCAATCCAGGGGCAGGATGCTTGTGAGCCTGATGATGTTCATCAATAGTATGATCAATATTAAAACTGCGCTGGCAGGCGTAAGGCGTGTATGTGATACGATGGACATAAGACCTGAGGATCGGGACGTTGCCTGAAGAGCATGTGATTCCGGACATTTTTTATTGCCCTGGAATCAGAGGGATGGCTGATTAGAACCATACGAAGCTGCTGGCCGGAGGAGAGCTATGGAAAAACAGTTATTGAGAATAGGTGAGATAGCGGCGTTTTTTAATGTATCTGTGAAAGCTATACGTATTTATGAGAAAAAAGGTATTATTATGCCTGCATGGACCGATCCTGCTACAGGGTACCGGTATTATTCGGCTGACCAGATACAGATGCTCAATGCTTTGCTTGAACTCAAGGCTTTGGGTTTTTCACTGAATGAGATCAAAAGAATCATAACAGGTGGTGTGAATGACAGCGAGCTTCTGACGGCACTTGTCCAGAAGCGCAAAGCGTGGCAGGATGCCATTTCCTCGGCAGAGAGAAAGATCGATGCCATCGAAAATATTATCCGGCGTGTCTCCGACTCCAGGGATGCACCCAGGCTGCAACAGCTTACCGATGAGGAGCGGGCATGGCTTCTGGTGAAGATGGTGTGTATTGAGGATGTCCGAGGCCAAAGTATACTGAGCGAGGCGCTTTGGCTGTGATCTTGATGTGTTTGGAATAAAATATCAGGGGTCTCCCGATGTAAAATGACAAACAGGCGTATTCAATTATTTATCTGCTGCAAATCTTTCATCCATATCTGAAGTTTATACATGGCCATTTTCAGGGATATTTTCTCCGATGTATTGATATTATAAAAATGGAAATCATTACTATATAGCTGCAAAATACTGAAAAGGGAGTGAAACTTATGTACGAGAGCATTACATATGCTGAACTCAAGAGCCTGCCGAGAGAGCAGAAGGTTGAAGCTCTGAAGGAACTGATGGCGACCCATTCGTCCCAGAAGAAGATCGCTGAAAAGCTGGGCGTGAATCCGCCGAACATCTACAGCATGGTATCAAGATATATAAGAGAAGATGCGGATACAAAAAGCAGAAAGAAAAAGAGCAGGACGAGGAGGGCATCAGTGACGGATGAAAAGATGAAAGAGCAGGATACAGGGAACAGGCAGGATTTCGGTGATGCCGCCGATGAGCAATTTGAGGCTGCTGTAAGCGGACAAGTTATGGAAGCAGTTTCAGATGAGCAGATCGGTGTCGAAGCTGCTGCTCCGGATAATCAGGCTGGGCGGTTGGATCAAAGCGGCTTTACGGTTTCAGTTGTTAAGGTGCTGACAGGAGAGGAAATCAGGTTGATGCTGACCGGGGTCGGCAACATCCTTTCGGAGGATGTGAAATACAAGGTCGATATGAGGATATCAGAAAAACAGCCGGAGACAGATTGCTGACCGCCGTTGCCATGTCTTAAGAGCCGCAGTTACTTGCGGCTTTTTTGATTGCCTGGCTTTACAGGCTGTCTTGACACTTTTTTTAATAAATCTTATAATCATTTAGCATACGAAATAATTGTATGCGAATTTTTATTGTCCGAATATATGCAGGGGGTGTATTGTTTTGTCTGATGCCAGCGAGAAGACTGAGGTCGGCAGGCTGATGTTTGAAGTGCAAAAAATGATGAGGCAGTACATGCAGAAACATTTTGAACCTGCGGGACTGACAATGCCTCAGGGCTCCCTGATGGGTGTCCTCATGGAAAACGGCGGTGAGATGAAGCTGACCGACATCGCAGGCAGGCTCTGTTTGTCAAACAGCACAGTATCGGGTATCGTGGACAGACTTGAGAAACAGGGACTTGTCAAAAGGCGGCGCTGTGAAAAAGACAGGAGAGTCGTGCGGGTCGGCGTAACTCAGAAGTTTATGGAAATGCATAATGAAACCGTCAGGAAGGTAGACAGGATTTTCGAAAACATGCTCAGCAACGGAACTCATGAGGAGATCCGTTCAATAATCGAAGGGCTCAACATACTGAAGAAGCTGATAAGTGAACACACCACTTAAGACGGTTGCCAGACTTATCAGAATAATCACCGTATAACAAATTGCTGTATGCAATACTACAGGAGAGATAAAAACATGATCAGACTTTCCAGATTTTTAAAACCTTATGCTTTCATGATCATACTGGTACTGGGGTCCATATTCCTGCAGACCTTGGGAGACCTTTATCTGCCGACTTTGATGGGCGATATCATCAACAAGGGCGTCATGCAGGGCGATACGGGCGAAATACTCCGGATAGGGGCATTGATGCTGCTGGTCACGGCGGGTGGAGTGATATGTGCTGTCATTTCCAGCTACCTTTCAGCCCGGATTTCCACGGGATTTGGTGCATCATTGAGAAGCAGTATATTCAGAAAGGTGTCAGGTTTTTCTCTGAACGAATTCGACAGGTTCGGCACCGCTACACTTATCACCAGGACCACCAATGACGTATTCCAGATCCAGATGGTAACCATAATGATAATGAGGATGATGATAAGCGCTCCCATGATGGCTGTTGGAGGGATCATCCTGGCGTTGAGGAGAGACAGGCAGCTGACACTGGTGCTGGCATTTGTGCTGCCGATACTTGCAGGTCTTGTGGTTTTCATAGCATCAAAGATGATCCCCCTGTTCAGGTCTGTTCAGAAAAAGATCGACAGGATGAACCTGGTACTGCGTGAGAAGCTGACAGGAGTACGGGTGATACGCGCATTTGACGCTGCAGAGCGTGAAGAAAAGCGATTCAATCAGGCTAATGACGATCTGACTGATACCTATATTAAGGTCAACAGGATCATGGCATTCATGGTGCCGACCATCATGACGATCATGAGTCTGACACAGCTTGCCATAATATGGTTTGGCGGACAGCGGATCTCACGGGGCAGTATGGATCTCGGATCCCTTTCGTCTTTCACGCAATATGCCATGCAGATAATGATGTCCATGCTTATGATGGCCTTCATGTTTATCATGGTGCCCCGTGCGCAGGCAGCGGCCTCGAGGATAAATGAGGTTCTCGACACCTCCCCAGAGATAGTGGATCCGGAAGAGGTAAAGGAGGCTGTGGCCGGAAGGGGCCATATCGAATTCAGGGATGTGACCTTCAGGTATCAGGGCGCTGAGATGCCTGTTCTCAAAGACATCAGTTTTTCAGCAGGACCGGGAGAGGTGACCGCGATAATAGGGAGTACGGGTTCGGGCAAATCGACACTTATAAATCTTATCCCCAGATTCTATGATATTGAGAGCGGCAGCATTCTCATCAACGGTGTTGACGTAAGGGAGTTTTCACAGGAGGATCTGCGCAGCAGGATAGGCTTCGTGCCGCAAAAGGCGGTCCTTTTTTCCGGCACCATAGCAGATAATATCAGGATCGGCAGGGAAGATGCAACAGACGATGAAATCAGGTATGCGGCTGAAATTGCGCAGGCATCCGAGTTTATAGAGCAAATGGACGGAGGATATGAGTATGAGATAGCACAGGGCGGCACCAATGTTTCAGGCGGACAGAAACAGAGGCTTTCCATTGCACGTGCATTGGTGAGGAAGCCTGAGATCTATATATTCGATGACAGCTTTTCTGCATTGGATTTCAAAACCGATGCCAGTCTGCGGGCAGCGCTGAAAAAGGAGATCGCGGATTCTACTGTCTTCATAGTCACACAGAGGGTCAGCACAGTGATGGATGCAGACAGGATAATCGTTCTGGACGAAGGCCGGGTCGCAGGCATCGGTACCCACAGGGAACTGCTTGAGAACTGCCGTGTATATCGCGAAATCGTAGAATCGCAGCTTTCGGAGGAGGAGATAGCATGAGCGGACATAAGGAAAGACAGCCATCTGCACTGCCGGGGGTAAACGGTTCCGCGGGAGAGCGCGGTCCTGTGGGAAAACACGGATCTGCGGCAGCCAATAAGCCGGCGGGAGGACAGGGTCCTATGGGAAGGCGCGGGCCTATGGGCGGGCACGGACCCATGGGTATGGGCAGGCCGGTGGAGAAAGCAAAAGATTTCAAGGGCACGCTGAAAAGGCTGATCAATTATTTGAAGCCGCACAGGATAAGGCTGCTTGTAGTTTTGATTTTTGCTGCCGCCAGCACAATATTCTCCATCGCTGCTCCCAAAATAATGAGCAGGGCTATGAACAGCCTGCAGGAGTCCTATATGGCAGGTACTATGCTGAGGGAATTGTCGAAGGCGCAGAGAACTGCTGTTGATGAGATAAACAAGGCACTGGCTGCCGTGATGGAGCAGGGGGGTA
>DGEE01000082.1:31607-34428 GCA_002385815.1 Hungateiclostridiaceae bacterium UBA3934 | reverse complement strand
CCTGGCGGCCGGGATCCCCCCATTGTCAGCTGAGCATATGGAGCACATCCGGGAATTTATGCAGCTACCCATGCTGGACACCATAACAGATGCCGGTCTGAAGGCTGATGTGTGCAGGAAGCTGATTGACCTGGGCAGTAAAATGCAGGATATGATGCCGGCTTCCTCCGAAAACATCGAAGGTGCCGTAAAATATACCGATGAACAGATAGAGAGTGTCATCGGCGCTATCCGCAAAACGAACGGGGAATATGACTTCAGATACATCGGTAATATCATACTGATACTTGTAGGTGTATACCTGTTGAGTGCCCTGTTCAATCTGACCATGGGGCTTGTTATGTCCGGAGTTGCACAGAATACGGTCCGTGATCTCAGAAGAGAAGTGGACAGGAAGCTTTCACGGCTGCCGCTCAGATATTACGATATTAAACCCCATGGGGATATACTGAGCCGTGTGACCAACGATGTGGATACGATCGCAGGTACGCTGCAGCAAAGCCTGACTCAGATCATCACGTCGGTTATCACCATAATCGGCTATATTATAATGATGCTTACCATCAGCCCTGTACTGACACTGATAGTGCTGACTACGATACCGCTTTATATCATGACAACGACATTTATCGCGAAAAAATCCCAGAAGTATTTTGCGGCGCAGCAAAAAGAGCTTGGTGCATTAAGCGGGCATGTGGAGGAAATGTATTCGGGGTTTAAGATCATCAAGGCATTTGGACGTGAAAAAAGATCGATCGGGACCTTCGATGGGATCAATACTGATCTGTGCAATGCAAGCTGGAAAGCTCAATTTGTTTCAGGCATTATGTTCCCGTTGATGAACTTCATCAGCAATCTGGGTTATGTGGGCATAAGCGTTATCGGCGGCATATGGATCACAAGAAGCATCCTGGGGATCGGGGATATCCTGGCATTTATCCAGTATTCCAGATCATTTACACACCCCATCACACAGACGGCCAACATCGCAAATGTCATCCAGTCCACGGTCGCATGTGCGGAACGTGTATTTGAGATGCTGGATGAAGAGGAAGAAATACCGGACAGAAGCGATGCTGTACCCATTGAAGCTCCGAAGGGTGAGGTCCGGTTTGAAAATGTGGATTTCCGCTACACCGAGGATGTGCCGCTCATAGAAGATATGGATCTGCATGTGAGGGAAGGGCAGATGATCGCCATCGTCGGTCCCACGGGCGCCGGGAAAACTACGCTGGTGAACCTGCTTATGCGCTTCTATGAGATAGATTCGGGCAGGATCAGCGTGGATGGTGTGGACATCAGAGATATCAGACGCAGCGAACTGCGGAAGATGTTCGGCATGGTGCTGCAGGACACATGGCTGTTCAATGGGACCATACGGGACAATATTGCTTACGGCAAAGAGGGAGCGACAGATGAAGAAATCATAAAGGCGGCAAAGGCAGCCCATGTGGACCATTTCATAAGGACGCTCCCGGATGGCTATGATACGGTTCTGAATGAAGAGGCATCCAATATTTCGCAAGGCCAGAAGCAGCTTTTGACTGTTGCCCGGGCAATACTTGCGGACCCTGCCATATTGATACTGGATGAGGCGACCAGTAATGTCGATACAAGGACGGAGCTGCTCATACAGAAGGCTATGAAAAACCTGATGAAGGGCAGGACAAGTTTTGTTATCGCCCACAGGCTTTCAACCATCCGCGATGCCGAAATGATACTTGTCATGAACAAGGGAAGGATCGTGGAAACGGGCAGTCACCGTGAACTGCTTGCGAAGGGCGGTTTTTATGCGGATATCTATAACAGCCAGTTTGCTGACTCAGCAATCCGCAATTGAGCTGAGGCCCTGATGAGGTTAGCTGATCAGGGCTTCTGCCGTATCTGCATCAGTTGAGGATCAGAATTTGCAGAGGAACATTTGACAGGGAGAGTATGTCTATAATACAGATGCAGTTTTGCTGCAAATCAGGAGAAAACGTCGGGAGAAAATGCATTATGGAAAAACGGAAGAAGTTTGGGATCAGGAGAGCCTTGGGTATTATCCTGCTCATCGGGTGCATTGGTTTGACATCATTACTTGGAGTAAATCTGTATGTGAAGACTTCTGTAAAAGACAGAATAATCACTGCTGAGGAAGCGGCAGGCCTGGATGCGGACTGCATACTCGTCCTGGGGGCATTCGTGGAAGGGAGATCGCCCAGCCTTATACTGAGGGACAGGCTGAACCGCGGCATTGAGCTGTATAATTCAGGCGCATCTGACAGGCTGCTGATGAGCGGGGATCATGGAAGGAAAAATTATGATGAAGTCAATGTTATGAAGCAATTCGCAATAAATGCCGGTGTTCCGTCGCCACATGTGTTCATGGATCATGCCGGTTTTTCCACCTATGAAAGCCTGTACCGGGCCAGAGATATTTTTAAAGCGAAGAAAATCATCATAACTACTCAGGAATATCACCTCTACAGAGCACTGTATATCGCTGAAAGGCTGGGACTTGAAGCATATGGAGTTGCAGCGGCGGATGTCATGTATCCGGGACAGTCTTACCGGGAATTCAGAGAAATGCTTGCGAGGACGAAGGATTTCTTCTATGTGATCGTGAAGCCGAACCCCACATACCTGGGCGAATCCATACCTGTCGACGGGGACGGAGACCTTACCAACGACTGATCTGAGGATCTGCTGTAAACAAGTCGGTAAAAGTGCTGCAGATCTTTTCAGGCATTGATATTGCGCCGGGGACAGTCTGTGATATAATGATAAGGTCTGACGACACTTTCTCAGGAGAATCATCCTGCGAACGAAGTGTTTTATC
>DGEE01000082.1:25402-31303 GCA_002385815.1 Hungateiclostridiaceae bacterium UBA3934 | reverse complement strand
CTCCGCGAGAGATGATACGGCTGCTTCAAAAGAGTTTTTTCCTGTACAGTACGAACCCGGTGACTATGCATACTGCCAATGTTATGACAACAATGGTCCAGAATGAACCGGGACCGCCCAGAGGAAGCGGCACGTTCATGCCGAAGAAGCTGGATATCAGCGTAGGGATCGCCATTACTATCGTAACCGATGTCAGGAACTTCATCACTATATTCAGGTTGTTTGAAATGACCGATGCAAATGCGTCCATGGTTCCTGTGAGTATACTGCTGTATATATTGGCCATTTCTATCGCCTGCTTGTTTTCGACGATTACGTCCTCCAGCAGCTCAGTGTCATCCGGGTACTTTTTGATGTGCTCGAGTCTCAGGAGTTTTTCGAGCACGACTTCATTCGATTTCAGCGAAGTGGAGAAGTAAACAAGGCTTTTCTCCAGCTTCAGCATCTGGATGAGCTCTTTGTTTTTCATGGATTTGTGCAGATCCTGTTCTATTTTGTTGCTCATCTTGTCGATATGCTTCAGATACTGCAAATACCTCACCGCATTGCGGTACAGTATCTGCAGGACAAACCTGGTTTTGTACTGTGTCAGGAATGACTTGACTTTATTGTGCCTGAAATCGTTGAGTATAGTGTCTTCATAGAGACAGACCGTTATGATCGTATGTTTCAGTATTATGATGGCCAATGGGATCGTGTAATACAAATTCATCTGGCCTTCGCTCTCTACTATCGGCGTATCGACAACGATCAGTGTCTGTCCCTCGTCGGTCTCTGTTCTGGCCCTTTCCTCTTCGTCCAGCGCAGCTCTTAGAAAATCAGCTTCCACATTCAAAGAACTGCTGACCTTGCTGATTTCTTCTTCGGAGGGGTTGGTCATGTTCACCCACACGCCATCTTCAAAAGTATCAGTGATAACCAGCTTGTTATCGACTGTCTTGAAAACTTCAATCAACGGAATCACCCTTTCTATACGGTTTTAACCGAGGGTGATTTATCCATGCATGTGCCCGGCCGGCAAACAGCATGGCAAACCAGCCCTCATTCTTATGGGACATCGCAAGTGACTACTGCCGCCAGTGTCACATTCCATACTGTTCACCTCCGTATTGCAGAATAGTTCAGACTGGATTTGGATAACCGTTTCAATTATACTCTTTGGCCGTTCTGTTTTCAAGAAAAAATAAACAGTGGATATGATTACCCCGGGTAATGCTGGAAATCAAATGATTGTCCTCCGACGAACAGCGTTGTATAATTGACATAATACTATTTACTGTTAATTGAAAGGGCTGAAGAGGGAGCATGATCCCCAAATTGATGAAAACGCTGCGTTCTTTTCGCAGCAGCTATGCATACATAACCGCTCAACCAGCCGGCAGGGCTGCGATTTTTTTTACTATGGAAGGTATACTGTTCACACTGGTGAACAATATGATCAACAACAATAACAATCTGTTTGCAATGAGACTTGGCGCAAGTGATATGGAGATCAGCCTGCTGACCACATTTGCACAGATAACAGGCCTGATTTTTCTGATCCCCGGAGCCATACTGACAGACAGGCTGCCGGATAAGCGCAGGATGGTGGTTCTTGCGCTTCTGCTGCTGTCAGCTTCATACCTGCTGATCGGATTCTCTCCTTTTTTCGGTGCATACAGGTATTACGTTTTTTTGATCCTGCTGAGCATTTCAATGTGTCCTATGACATTGTACAATATGTCATGGCAGGCCTATTTCTCTGACGTGATCCCGATCGATCGCAGGAATCGCATTTTGTCGACGAGGACGGCGGGCACATTACTTGCAGGAATCGTTGTATCACTGGTCAGCGGCAACCTGCTGGCTGCTGCCGGCGGGGATGAGGCTAAGATCAGGATCCACCAGGGTTTTTTCTGGACTGCCTGTATTTTGCTTATAATCCAGGTGTTTGTGCTCAAAAAGATAGATTATGAAAGTGACGGCATCCGGAAAGTTGTTAGTCTGAGCGAAATAAAAGCAACGATCTCCAGCTTGTTCAGAAACAAAATATTTCTCAGTTTTTTCGGAGCCTCTTTGTTTTTCCATATGACCTGGCAACTGGACTGGACACTGTATTTCCTGGGCCAGGTCCGATATCTTGGGATGAATGAGGCGTGGCTGAGTTATGTAAGTATAGGGTCGACGCTGATCCAGTTTTTATCTGTTGGCCTGTGGAGAAGAGTCAATGAGAAAATGGGGGTCAGGTTCGGGATCATCCTTGGGAATGCCGGCCTTGTATGCTGCGCGCTCAGCATGCTGATTGCCACCAGTGTACCGGTTTCTGCAGGGCCAATGCTGTTCCTGGTGCTCAACACCCTGTCCAATGTGACTTTTGCCACGGTTCCGCTGAATCTTCTGCAGTGTCTTCTGCAGGGGATCCCTGAAAAGAACAAGACACTTAGTATTTCGATATATACTGTGTTCATTGCACTGTCCAACGCGTTCATGCCCATGCTGGGCGTCAGGATTTATACTGCCCTGGGAGCCGACCTCAGGGCTCTTCAGACAACATTTTGGATCATATTCTGTCTGAGGCTGGTATCGACCGGGATATGGATACTGCGCTGGCTTATGCTGCGCAGGGAGCCAAAATAAATGGATGCGGACAGTAAAATCTGAATGTGCAGAAAACCAGGTAAAGTCAGCTGCATGGTTTTCCTGCAGTGCTCCTTTGTTTTTGGCGATGATACCGATGCCATCGATGCTGCGGTATAAAATATTATCATTTTGTGTCATGAAATCAAAAGTGGAACACATATAATGCCACTTGCCCTGCTGAAATTTTCCAGGGGATATTGACAATATCCGGCAACTGACAGATGATAAAACTATGAAGTTTGCTGAAGCTTTATCGTGAAAGGTTGAGGATCGTATATGGGTTCTGATAAATTGCGGCTCCCGCGCCTTATAAGCGATGGTGTGGTACTGCAGAGGGACAAGACAGTGAGGATATGGGGCTGGGCCGGCTCAGGCGATATCGTGACCGTGGAAGTGGCTGGACAGACACATCGGTGTATGGCAGGTGATGAAGGAAGGTGGGAGGTACTGCTGAGGCCACTGGAGGCAGGCGGTCCGTACACCTTGGCGGTCAGTGCCGTTGGGAGCGATGGCGGAGAAGCAGAGCAAATCATTGTGAGAGATATTTTGGCAGGCGATGTCTGGGTATGCTCAGGCCAGTCGAACATGCAGACGCCTGTCTCCAGGGTCATGGATCTGTTTGAAAAGGAAATCACTGATTCATGCAGCAGAAGGATCAGATATTTTCAGGTGCCGGAACGGTATGACTTCAAAACTGCCCATGATGACCTGGAAGGCGGGAGCTGGGTCAGCTGTGACACGCCTGAAAAAGTGATGGGATTTTCGGCGGTAGCCCTGTTTTTTGCCGCTGAACTGCATGGCAGATACGATATTCCCGTCGGGATCATCAATTCCAGCGTCGGGGGATCTCCCATCGAAGCGTGGATGAGTGAAAGCTCGCTTGCGGACTGGCCGGATCGTCTGGATGAACTGGCCGTATGCAAGGATGATGCATATGTAAGTGAAACAATAGAGAATGACGAGGCAGCCGTGTCCCGGTGGTATGGCCGGCTGGACCAGCTCGATGAAGGCCTTGGAAGCACCAGTGAGCCCTGGTATAGCGAAGGGTTCGACACATCGGACTGGGATGATATTGATATACCGACAAGTTGGGAAGATGCGGGGATGAAAGGCTTCTGTGGATCCATATGGCTCAGGAAGACTTTCAGACTGCCAGCCGGGCTTGCAGGCAGGGAAGCTGTACTGAGGCTGGGGACTATCGTGGACAGCGATGTGACTTATGTCAACGGAGTCCGGGTGGGAAATGTCACATACCGCTATCCGCCAAGGAAATATATGATACCGGCAGGTCTGACGAGGGCAGGTGAGAACACCGTCACTGTAAGGGTGGTCAGTAATTCCGGAGACGGTGGGTTCATACCGGATAAACCATACAGGGTCGAGACTGGCGGAGAGACTGTCGATCTGACCGGCAGATGGAAGTACAGGATCGGTGCCGTGATGGAAAATCCCATGCCCGAGACAGTTTTCTTCAACTGGAAGCCTGCAGGATTGTATAACGGGATGATCGCTCCACTGCATGACTTTGTTATTAAAGGCATAGCGTGGTATCAGGGTGAGGCGAATACAGATAAGCCTGAGGAATACCTCAGCCTGTTCAGAAAAATGATCTGCAGCTGGAGAAAGGCCTGGAAACTCGATCATCTCCCGTTCCTTTACGTACAGCTCCATAACTGGCAAAAGCCCGCGAGTGAGCCGGGTGACAGTCAGTGGGCAAAGCTGAGGGAAGCACAGATGAAAGCCCTGTCTTTGCCCGATACCGGAATGGCAACGGCAATAGATGCCGGCGAATGGAATGATATCCATCCACTGGACAAACTGACTGTGGGCAAAAGGCTTGCCCTGGTTGCAAATAAAATTGCCTACGGTGAGGATATCATATATTCAGGGCCGATCTACAAGGAAATGGCAAGGGAAGGGAACCGCATCATCATCAGATTCAGGGAGCCTGTCGGAGGCCTTGTATCCATTGACGGCAAACCACTGAGACATTTCACAATAGCAGGCCCTGACCGAAAATTCGTATGGGCCAGGGCGCAGATAGAAGGCGAAAGTGTTGCAGTATGGAATGACGGCATAAAAGAACCTGTGGCGGTCCGCTATGCATGGGCTGACAACCCGGAGGGTGCGAACCTTTACAACAAGGCATGTCTGCCCGCTTCACCGTTCAGGACAGACGACTGGGCCTGATATATACATGCGATCAGATGTATCTGCTTATTCGACATAATGTCCGTATTGGGCTGCAATGGCGTTGTATTCTTCTGTAACTGCTGCTACCAGGTCATCCCATGTAACGCCCCATTTAGCCAGATATTTTATTGGGTCCACATGGTCTGTGCCGCCCAGGTACATGGTCACATGGTAATGCCCCCAGAGAGTTCCCGATTTGTCCGGTTTCGCAGGAGTTACTCCCAACTGGTTTATGTAAAGATATTCAGCAGCTCTTCTGACGAGTTTTTTGTATGACTTCTCGAAATCACTCCGGTTATACTCATGGCACAATTCCAGATGGATGTATTTGTCGTTGGCGTACTTCCCTGCCCCCCATGCCTTGTAATCGGGGTCGGCCACCTGTATGATCTCATCTGCGTCTATGAATTCGTGCACAAAAGCATTTTTCCAGTTCTTTCTGACATAGTTTGCTTCGATCCTTGCACTGTCCCCGGGATTATCCGTGTAATGGATGACTACGCCTTCATATTTGCCTACGCCCTGCAGATAAGGCGTCTTGGGGAGATCCGGGACCCACTCGATTTTGACCCTGTACAAGGGCTTGATCTTGACAGGGGTTTTTGACCCTGGGCTGTTTTCTGCAGAGGATTGCTTCTTTTGAGCCAGAAGTTTTTCTATCAGGGACAGCGTTTCTTTATCCGCTACTCCATGGGGCTCGATGCCGTAATACTTCTGAAGCTGGATCAGGGCTGATTCCGTTATGGGTCCGAAGTGGCCTGTAGGTGTGACCTTCATATAACCCAATGTATTGAGATCCTGCTGGATTTTTTTCACCCTGCTGCCGGATGCGCCTTGTGACAACCCCTCGGGCTTCGGCTTTTCAGCCGCCCTGAGCAGCTGATCCAGCTTTGCGTGCGTCAAAGAGGCAACGACACCGGTGGTTGGTATATTGTATTTCTTCTGGAATTTCTTGACCGATGCCAGTGTTATATCGCCAAAATATCCTGTGGGCTCAACATGGAAAAAACCCAGTTTTTTCAGATTTGCCTGGAGAGTTCTGACTGCTTCGCTTCTCATACCTTTTTTCAGCACAGGTTTTGATGCGGC
>DGEE01000082.1:22136-25310 GCA_002385815.1 Hungateiclostridiaceae bacterium UBA3934 | reverse complement strand
TTAATATTACCATATTTTTGACATTTTTGGAACAGGCAATTTGAGAGGATATGCAGAATTTGCAGGGGTCGCTGATCAGCGGATCTGAAAAACGTTTAAAAAATTAACGATTTGTTCATAATTTCATTGTGGATATATGATATAAATTTAAGAGGTCTGTTTTGCGGACTGACTTACATAATATAGATAGTAGAAAATGGACGGAGCAGAAATGAAAAAATTCGATAAAAAAGTACTTATGATCCCGATGGTGGTCATTACAACAGTTATCGTCGTCGTAATGCTTGTCCGTTCGACGAAGGCTTTCGAGGTATTCCTTGATGACAAACCTGTCGGTGTGGTGGACAGTCAGTCGGAATTCAGCGACCTTGTGGAGACCATCCGGAAAAAGGCTGAGAGCCGTTATGGTACGGAAATGCTTGTTGCCAGCAAGATCGATTTCAAGGAAGTTTACCTGCCGGATAACAGCAGGGTCATAGATACAGCTTCTGAAAACTCCATATTCCAGGTAGGGAAAAACATACAACTGGAAGCCAAAGTGTTTGCCATCAATGTTGACGGAGAGGACATCGCCTATCTCCGCGACAGGGTATCGGCTGAAGAGGTACTGGAACGGATAAAGGCTCCTTATGAAGAAAATGCTGAGAATGGTGTTGTTACCAGCTTTGTCGAAGATGTCAGTATTGCAGAGAGGATCGTCCCGAACCACAGGCTGTCAGAGCTCCGGGAGCCTGACGCTGTTTACGACAGTATCGTAGAGGAGAATGAAACCATAAAGAAATATGTGGTGCAGAAAGGTGATACTGTAAGCGAGATTGCAGAAAGGCTTGGTATCAGCATCAAAGATATCCGGAAGGCAAATCCGGACCTCAATATTGACAGGATATCCATCGGCCAGGAGCTCAATCTCGCTGTGCCAAGGTATGTGATCAATGTCAGGCAGACCAAAACCATGGTTTATGAGGATGCTGCACCTTATAGCGTGGAATATGAAGAAACCGATGAACTGTACAGGGGTGACACCAAAGTCAAAATCAAAGGAGAGGAAGGCACAAAACAGGTTAGGGCCACCTTTATAAGCATAAACGGGATACTGGACGAAACCCGGATCCTTGAGGAGATCATCCTGACACCGCCCAAAACGCAAGTGGAACTGAGAGGGACAAAACAAAGGCCCCGTACGATGGCTTACGGCGTCTTTTACTGGCCGAACAGAGGCCGGATCACGTCACGGTTTGGGCCAAGATGGGGTGAGAAACATTCGGGGATCGACATCGCCTCACCTACCGGCACCCCGATCAAGGCGGCAGATGGCGGTGTGGTCAGTTTTGCAGGCTGGAACGGTAATTACGGCAGGCTTGTCATAATAAATCATGAAAATGGATATACCACATATTATGGCCATTGCAACACCATAAAGGTAAAGAAAGGCCAGAGAGTTGCCCGGGGCGATGTGATAGGAACTGTAGGTGAGACCGGCAGGACAACCGGGCCCCATCTGCATTTTGAAGTGCGGAAAAACGGAGTTCCCGTCAACCCGCTGAGTTATCTCAAATGATCATAACGATCCAGTATGTCGGGGGATCCGATCAGTTATGTGAAATGAAATACAGGCAGATGCCGCATACCCGGAGCAATGTCTTGCATATCCAGGCCGGATGGAAGCTGCGGGGGCATGGCAGTGGATGATGACCTTCCTGTTGTACGGTGATGTTCGACGTACGGCAGGAGGGTTTTTTGATGCGGGCGGAGGGGTGTCGTATTGTTTCACCAATGCTGCGGATGGGTATGTTAAACTAATAAAGACGGAGAGGTGAGTCATGCTATGAACAGTAAGGAAACTATCAGAATATCAGGCATGTCTTGCGCAGCATGTGCGGCCAGAGTCGAAAAAGTGCTGAACAACCTGGAAGGTATAAAAAATGCCGCAGTGAATCTTGCTGTCGAGAAGGCTGTTGTTGAATATGATAATAATATTATCAGCATAGAAGATATAATTGATGCAATAAAGAAGCTGGGGTACGATGCAGTCAGCGAACAGGCGGACACCATCAGCAGTGCCGTATTGAAAGTGAGCGGCATGTCATGTGCTGCCTGTGCTGCGAGGGTCGAAAAACAGTTGGGTTCACTGGAGGGGGTACACAGTGCAGCTGTGAATCTCGCTTCAGAGAGGGCTTCTGTCGAATATGACAGTGAGAAGATAAAGACATCTGACCTGATAAAAGCCGTCGAAGCTATCGGATACAAAGCTGAACGTGCGGAAGAGCTCAGTGTGGACAGGGAGAAGGAGCAGAGGGAAAAGGAAATCAGACGCCTGAGGCTGGAACTCGTAATATCTGCTATACTTACAGCTCCGCTGCTTTTTTCCATGCTGCTGATGATTACCAATATCGACATTCCATTTTTCCATAATGAGTATTTCCAGTTGATCGTCGCTACTCCGGTCCAGTTCATCATAGGCTTCAGATTCTACAAAAATGCATACCGCGCACTGAGGTCCGGGAGCGCCAACATGGATGTGCTGATAGCCATGGGCACGACTGCTGCCTATTTCTACAGCATTTACAATGCGTTCTTCGCCCCGCATGAGGGTATGATGAAAGAACTGTATTTTGAGTCGAGTGCCGTGATCATCACGCTGATACTGTTCGGAAAATATCTCGAAGCCGTTGCAAAGGGAAGGACCTCCGAAGCCATCAAAAAGCTGATGGGCCTGCAGGCAAAGACCGCAAGGGTCATCAGGGATGGAAGAGAAGAGGATATCCCGATAGAAGAGGTTGTACCGGGTGATGTTATAGTCGTTAGACCGGGAGAGAAGATCCCCGTTGATGGAAGGATCCTGGAAGGCGACTCGGCTGTAGATGAATCCATGCTCACAGGAGAGAGCCTGCCAGTTGAGAAAACAGCAGGTGATCATGTTGTCGGAGCTACCATCAACAGATTTGGCACTTTCAGGCTCGAAGCGACCAGGGTCGGGAAGGACACAGTGCTCTCGCAGATAATCAAAATGGTTGAAGATGCGCAGGGGTCTAAGGCACCTATCCAAAAGATCGCGGACAGGGTTTCAGGAGTTTTCGTTCCGGTAGTATTGGCGATTGCATTGGTGACACTCCTGGCATGGTATCTGATAACAGGTGATTTGACCGGCGGCATCGTAAGCGCCGTGTCGGTCCT
>DGEE01000082.1:21572-21896 GCA_002385815.1 Hungateiclostridiaceae bacterium UBA3934 | reverse complement strand
ATGACATACAGGCTCAACGCCGTGGTTCTTGACAAAACCGGGACCATAACTAAAGGACAGCCGGAGGTGACGGATGTGATCCCGCTTGGCAGTATGGATCGTGGAGAACTGCTCCGCATGGCGGCAGCAGCTGAGAAGAATTCTGAACACCCACTGGGTGAGGCCATATATGAACAGGGCAAAAAAGAATCCGGCACTGTGCCGGAGGCTGAACAGTTCGCTGCCATCCCGGGAAAGGGAGTCAGGGCGGTCGTTGAAGGCAGGCAGATATACATCGGCACCCGTAAGCTGATGCAGGAAGCGGGTATCGATACCGGATCAGCG
>DGEE01000082.1:15774-21341 GCA_002385815.1 Hungateiclostridiaceae bacterium UBA3934 | reverse complement strand
GCCATCGATGAATTGAAAAAGATGGGCATCGAGGTGTATATGATAACAGGCGACAACAAGAGAACTGCTTCTGCTATCGCAAAGCAGGCCGGCATCACCAATGTTCTGGCAGAAGTCCTTCCTGAAGACAAGGCTGAGGAGGTCGGGAAGCTGAAGAAGCAGGGAATGAAGGTCGCGATGGCAGGCGACGGGATCAATGACGCCCCGGCCCTGGTGGCAGCCGATATAGGAATAGCGATGGGAACAGGTACGGATGTTGCCATAGAAGCGGCAGACATCACTCTGCTGCGTGGTGATCTTATGCTGATACCGGCTGCGATCCGTCTGTCGAAGATGACGATGCGGAAAATCAAGCAAAACCTGTTCTGGGCCTTTATTTACAATATAATCGGAATACCCGTTGCAGCTTTTGGCCTGCTCAATCCGATGATCGCCGGTGGTGCAATGGCCTTCAGCTCTGTTTCCGTCGTGACCAATTCACTGAGACTCAGGAGGATCAGACTGAATTGAATACAGTGGAATTGAAAAGTATTGTATTTATATATGAATGCGGGTATAATAGTTGTAAATTATTTTCATAGTGTTGATTGCGATGACGAAGAGAGTACATGCAATGCTGATCCAAAGCGAACGGAGGATGGTGAGAGCTCTGTATGAGGCATGCATGGAAGAACACTTCCGAGCACCCGTCCGAAATCGCAATGAAGTATTGAAAGTAGGCGCGGGCGGAATTCCCGCCGATATGGGGAATAGGTATCGCCTGGACCGGCACCGTTTTTATTCCTGTTATCCGGGCAGGCTGTACCGAAATGAGGTGAGCTTTTCAACAAGCTAACCAGGGTGGCACCGCGGAATGTAGATACGTCCCGTCCCTGTACGATTTGTCGTATGGGGACGGGTTTTTTGTTAATTGCACAGATATTACGTATTTCAGGGATCGATGCAGGCGGCATTTTTTCACAGAAGATGCCAATGGTTTATGGGGCTCGTGCAAAAAGTACAAAACAGGAGGAGATGTGTGTGAAAAGGTCATATGTGGCTGACGTGATCGAAAATAATCTTCAGAAAGTGCTGGTAAGAGGCTGGGTGCACAGAGTAAACTGTGTCGGGAAAGTAGCTTTTGTCCACCTGAGGGACAGGACCGGCGTGATCCAGGTAGTGACTGATGATGTCACGATAAGGGATCTGAGACTTGAAATGAGTGTAGAGGTAACAGGGGACAGGGTAGTGAATGAAAAAGCTCCTTCAGGAGTCGAGATACATGCTGATTCTGTCAGGGTGCTGGGGAAGGTTTACTATGATATGCTGCCCTTTGAAATAAACAAAGGCAGGATCAGGGCTTCGCTGGAAACTCAGCTCGATCACAGGGCCATCAGTCTCAGACCTGCCAGGATGAGAGCCATATTCAGGATCCAGCAGGAAATAGAGGAGGCATTCAGGACATATCTGAAAGGACTTGGTTTTACACAGATCCATACTCCAAAAATAATCAGCAGTGCCACTGAAGGCGGATCTGAGATGTTTACAGTGGACTTCTTCGGTAAGAGGGCATTCCTTGCCCAGAGCCCCCAGTTTTATAAGCAGATGATGGTTGGCGCCGGCTTTGAAAGAGTATTTGAGGTGGGACATGCTTACAGGGCCGAACTCCACAACACCTGGAGGCATTTGAGTGAATATGTTAGCATGGATGTGGAGATGGGCTTTATCGAGAGCTATGAAGACCTGATGGATCTGGAGGAAGGCTATATCAATTACCTGTTTGATCGCTTGAGATCGACATGTGCAAAGGAACTTGAGATGCACGGTGTTTCTCTGCCCGACAAGGTGGAGATACCGAGGATCCCGCTGGCTGAAGCTCAGGGCATACTTCTTGAGAAATTTGGCAGGAGATCGCCCCGCGGTGGTCTGGATGCCGAGGGTGAGAAGCTGTTTTCTGAGTATATGAAAAAAGAGCATGGGACGGACTTTGTCTTCCTGATAAAGTATCCTGCGTCAAAACGGCCGATGTATACCATGCCGGATCCTGAAGATCCCGAACTGACGCAGAGCTTTGACCTGATATATAAAGGCCTTGAAATAACCACCGGCGGTCAGAGGATCCATGATTATGATATGCTCAAAGCGAATATTGAGAAATTCGGACTGAATCCGGAGAGTTTCAGCTTCTATCTGGACAGCTTCAGATACGGCATGCCGCCGCATGGAGGCTTTGCCATCGGCCTTGAGAGGCTCACTATGAAGCTGTTGGACCTGGAGAATATCAGGGAAGCTGCATTCTTCCCAAGGGACATTAAGAGACTGGAACCGTAGGGTACGGGAAAAATTGGTTGGAGAGGTGTGGACTATGAGGATTTCAAAAGATGAGGTTATCTATACTGCGAAGCTGGCGAAGCTGTGCTTAACCGATGAAGAAGCAGAAAAGCTGGCCGGAGAGCTCGATGCGATCCTGGCTGATATGGGGGCCATGGAAACCATCGATATGGAAGATGCAGGGAATGATACGGAGGCGGGCATGCCCAGGGGAGTGATCAGACCCGATGAAAATGTGGTCTTCGGCGACAGGGATAAGCTTTTTGTAAACACAAAATCAATGCGCGGGACATTTATCCAGGTTCCGAAGGTCATTGAATAGTCAGGAGGCGATAAGATGAGCAGTGATTTCATAAGCGCGGGGAGGATCAGCCGCGGTGTAGCGGGAAAGAGCTTTTCCGCTGTGGAGATAACAGAAAGCCATATCAGTAAAATAAAAGCAAATGATGAGAAGATCGGCGCCTTTCTGACACTGTGCGAGGAAGATGCTCTGGCACAGGCGAGGGCGATCGATAAAAAAATCAGCGAAGGCCGGCCTGTTGGAAAGCTGGCAGGTGTGCCGGTCGCCATCAAGGACAATATATGCACCGATGGCATCAGAACGACCTGTGCGTCAAAAATGCTTGAGGACTTTATCCCGCCGTATAATGCTACAGTGGTGGAGAAGCTGCTGGAGGAGGATGCGGTCATCATAGGCAAAACAAATATGGATGAGTTTGCAATGGGCTCTTCTACTGAAACTTCGGCATTCCGTATCACGAGGAACCCCCATGATGCTTCAAGGGTGCCGGGCGGTTCGTCGGGCGGTTCTGCTGCCGCTGTTGCAGCAGGGATGGTACCTGTTTCACTGGGCACCGATACCGGCGGGTCCATCAGACAGCCTGCCGCATTCTGTGGAGTGGTAGGGATGAAACCGACCTATGGGACTGTATCACGCTATGGTCTGATAGGTCTGGCATCGTCGATGGATCAGATAGGTCCGTTGACCGTATCGGTCGAAGATTGTGCACTGGTGCTGGAGGTTATCCAGGGCTACGATAAAAAAGACAGCACATCCTGCTGCGGGGAATACGATAAGGATTATTTGTCCGGGAGCACTGAGGGCATAAGGGGCATGAAGATATGCATCCCTGAGGATTTTTTCACGGAAAGCCTGGATGAGGAAACAGCATTTGCAATAAATGAGAGCATCAGGCGTTTCGAACATCTTGGCGCTGAAATTGAGAAGGTGTCATTATCCATAGACCACAGCGATATTTTATCAGCCTATAATGTGTTGGTATGTGCAGAGGCCAGCTCAAATCTCGGGAGGTATGACGGGATTTGTTACGGATACAGGGCCAAAGAGTATGAGAATACTGACGAGCTCATCGAGAAATCAAGGAGCGAAGCTTTTGGAGACGAGGTAAAGAGAGAGATAATACTCGGAACTTACTTTTTATCTTCGAGCAATTATGACAGATACTACAGTCGGGCGGTGAAGTACAGGACGGCACTGAAAAGGCGTTTTGCAGAGATCTTCAGCCGTTATGACCTGATCCTTGGACCTACAGCGCCTGTGCTTCCATTCAGGATCGGAGAGTGGGTAAATGATCCGGTAAAGATGAATCAGATGGATATGTATACTGCTCCGGCCAATCTGGCTGGACTGCCGGCATTGTCTGTCCCGTGCGGCACAAGCCGTGCAGGTCTTCCGATCGGGTTACAGCTGATCGGACCGCATCATGGAGAGCGGGCCATACTGCAGGCAGCCTATGCATTTGAGCAGGATATGCACAAGGAGGTTATCTGAATGAGTTTTGAAACCATTATAGGACTCGAGATACATGCGGAATTGAACACCAAATCGAAAATATTCTGCGGCTGCTCCACTGAGTTTGCTTCAGAACCAAATGCAAACACCTGTCCGGTCTGTCTGGCCTATCCTGGGACGCTTCCGGTGCTGAATGAGAGAGTGGTGGACCTGGCTGTCAAGGCAGGATTGGCTTTGAACTGCAAGATAAACCATGTCAGCAAATTCGACAGGAAAAACTATTTTTACCCTGATCTCCCCAAAGCATATCAGATATCCCAGTTCGATCTGCCCATATGCACTGATGGGGCTGTTGAATTCGAATGCGCCGGCAGGCATGTCAGGGTACGGATAAACAGGATACACATAGAGGAGGATGCCGGAAAGCTGGTACACATGGAGGATGAGCCATATACCCTTGTCGACTATAACAGGGCGGGGATACCGCTGATAGAGATAGTTACGGAGCCGGATATGCGTTCTCCTCTTGAAGCCGTCACCTTTTTGCGCATACTCAAATCCATACTGGAATACGGGGAGATATCAGACTGCCGTATGGAACAGGGTTCGCTCAGATGCGATGCCAATATTTCCATAAGGCCTGTAGGGCAGAAGGAATTCAATACCAAGGTTGAGTTGAAGAATATCAACTCATTCAGAGAACTCCAGAAAGCCCTTGAGAAGGAGGAAAAGCGCCAGGTCGAGCTTTACCGGTTCGACGAAGGCCATAAGATAGTTCAGGAGACCAGGAGATGGGACAGCGCAAAGGGCAGGACCATATCCATGAGGACCAAGGAAGAAGCCCAGGATTACAGGTATTTCCCTGATTCCGATCTTGTGCCGGTTGTCATCGATGAGCCTGCCGTCGCTGAGATTAAAAACTCTCTGCCGGAGCTCCCGATGGAAAAATACAGAAGATTTACAGAAGAATACAAGCTGAGCGCCGATGATGCAGATATCCTGACGGGCGACAGATATTTGTCTGAGTTTTTCGAGGATACGGTCAGGGAAGGCGCCGCACCGAAAGCGGCTGCCAACTGGGTGCTGGGTGATATGCTCAGGATGCTGAATGAAAGCGGTATACCGTCCCGGGAGATCCCTGTGGAACCGATCCGGCTCTGCAGGCTCATTTCCATGGTCGAAGCCGGGAAGATCAGCAATACGGCAGGCAAGGAAGTTTTCAAGGAGATGTTCACCAGCGGAGGGACGCCTGAGGAAATAGTCGAGAAGAAGGGACTTGCCCAGATCAGCTCTGAAGATGCTCTTCTGGAAATGGTGAAAAAGGTGATCGAAGAAAACCCGAAATCCGTCTCTGACTACAGGAATGGTAAAACGAAAGCTATGGGATACCTGGTAGGGCAGGTCATGAAGGCATCCAGGGGAAGAGCGAACCCCGCCATGGTCAATGAACTGCTGATGAAAGAACTGGGTTAAGCACCGTAAATACCGGGGTCAGGTTTGAAAT
>DGEE01000082.1:13527-15572 GCA_002385815.1 Hungateiclostridiaceae bacterium UBA3934 | reverse complement strand
CGGGGTCAGGTTTGAAATTTCAAGCCTGACCCCGATATTTAGGCCGGAAAGGTACAATTTCAAGTCTGACCCGGGGTCCGGAGGTAAAATTTCAGACCTGCTCCCCTATTGCACAGTGACTGAATTTGTATTATACTCTAAATATCTGATTTTATTACCAGATGATATTAGTAAATACTAAAATAATTTTCATTGCCGGGCTGCTTGCAGGATACGCCTGTCGCCACCAGCAACAGCCCCATGGAAAAGGAGTGTGTTTTATGGATTATTTCCTGACCGAGGAGCAACAGATGATAAAGGAACTGGCTGCCAGGATCGCAGATGAGAAGATCGCGCCGGTTGCCATCCAGTATGACGAGGAGGGTATATTTCCTCATGATATAGTAAAGGTTCTTGCGGATTCCGACCTGTGCGGGGTTTACATACCGGAGGAATACGGCGGGCTCGGGGGCGGTGTTTTTGAAATGTCACTTGTCGTGGAAGAGCTGAGCAGAGCCTGCGGCGGTATTGCGCTGGCTTTTGCGGGGACCGGCCTCGGCACATACCCTATAATCCTTTTTGGGAATGAAGAACAGAAGCAGAAATACCTCCCCGATATAGCAGCGGGCAAAAAACTGGCAGCTTTTGGACTGACCGAGGCCGACGCCGGCAGTGATGCGGCCGGGGTCAGGACCACAGCCGTGGCTGACGGGGATGAATATGTGCTCAATGGTACGAAGCAATGGATCACCAACGGCGAGGAAGCCGATGTATTCACAGTCATAGCATGTACAAACAGGAGCAGGGGCGCAAGGGGGTTCTCGGCATTCATCGTTGAGAAGGGCACTCCGGGCTTCACTTTCGGAAAAAAGGAAAACAAGATGGGGATCAGGGCATCATGTACCAGCGAGCTGGTATTTGAAAATTGCAGGATACCGAAAGAGAACCTGCTTTCCAGAGAGGGAATGGGATTCCTTGTTGCAATGAAGACACTTGACAGGACCAGACCGGGCGTCGCGGCACAGGCACTTGGCATAGCTCAGGGTGCATTCGATGAAGCACTTAAGTACTCGAGGCAGAGAGTACAGTTCGGTCAGCCTATTTCATCGTTCCAGGCTGTCCAGCACATGCTGGCTGATATGGCCATCCAGCTTGAGGCAGCAAGAGCGCTCGTCTATCAGACATGCCGTTTCATAGATAGCGGTGCGAAGGATTTCTCAAAGGAATCTGCGATGTGCAAAGTGTTTGCATCAGATACAGCAATGAAGGTGACGACAGATGCCGTGCAGATCCTCGGCGGATACGGTTATATGAAGGAATATCCTGTTGAGAAGAGGATGCGTGATGCTAAGATCACCCAGATATACGAGGGAACGAACCAGATCCAGAGAAATGTCATTGCTTTGGAGCTGATCAAGGAATTGTCGAAAAAATAGACGGTTTGGAGCCAGGCTGCCAAACCGGGCATCAGGAGTGGATTGTTGAATGAACATAGTTGTGTGTGTAAAACAGGTTCCGGCCACAACGGAAGTAAAAATGGACAAGGAGACCAATACCATCATCCGTGAGGGCGTTGAGGCGATCATAAACCCATATGACATGTATGCGGTGGAGGAAGGCATCAGGATAAAGGAACGTCTGGGCGGGAAGGTGACTGTACTGAGCATGGGTATCCCGTCCGTGGCAGAACTGCTCAAAACCACCATCGGTCTTGGAGCGGATGACGCTGTGCTGCTGAGCGACAGAGCATTTGCAGGGGCTGATACGCTGGCAACATCATATGCACTGTCCATGGGCATAGGAAAGATAGGGAACGTGGATCTGGTGATCTGTGGCAAGCAGGCTACAGATGGCGATACCGCCCAGGTGGGACCGAGTCTGGCAGAAAAGCTTGGCTGGCCTCATACTACCTATGTAAGAAAAATCGAAGAGATAGGCGAGGATTTCATCAGATGCCAGAGGATGACGGAAGACGGCTATGAAGTTGTAGAGATGCCTCTCCCTGCGGTCATAACCGTTGTGAAGGAAATAAATGAGCCCAGGCTGCCCTCACTCAAGAATATGAT
>DGEE01000082.1:2151-13296 GCA_002385815.1 Hungateiclostridiaceae bacterium UBA3934 | reverse complement strand
CAGTGAAATGATCACGGGGGATGCCGGAGAACAGGCCAGGAAACTCGCGGACAAACTCCTGACGATGCAGTTTCCGGTGGGAGGCTGCTGAATCCGTCGATTATGCTGACAGGCCGGGATGTGGCAGGAGACTGCAGGCCTGTCATGGATCGTACTGATTCTGAGATTACATTGGAGGTTATCAGATGGCAAGTATAAGAATCATTTCGGAAAAATGTTACGGATGCGGTATTTGCCTGGGAGCATGCCCCTTCGGTGCTATCCGTATAATCGATAAAAAGGCTGTTATACAGGACAATTGCACACTGTGCGGGGCCTGTGTCTCTTCCTGCAAATTCAATGCTATTGAGATGACAAAGGATGAAACAGGGACGGCAGGCGATATTTCAGCGTACAGGGGAGTATGGGTTTTTGCAGAGCAAAAGGAAGGCAAAGTCGCTAATGTAGTTACGGAACTGCTCGGAGAGGGCAGGAAGCTGGCGGATCAGCTTGGCGAGAAGCTTTCGGCTGTTCTGTTGGGCGATGGGATGGAAGCAGCGGCCCAGGAACTCATATCATATGGCGCAGACAATGTGTATCTGGTCGATCACCCTTCTTTACAGCGTTTCAACGATGAATCCTATGCTGATATATTCACACAGCTTATCAGCAGGTACAAACCTGAAATAGTGCTTATGGGCGCGACAACTTACGGCCGTTCACTGGGGCCGAGAGTTGCATCGAGACTGAATACGGGATTGACTGCTGATTGCACGCAACTTGAGATCGATACTGAAAGACGGCTGTTGCTTCAGACACGACCGGCCTTTGGCGGGAACCTTATGGCAACCATCATATGTCCGGACCACAGGCCACAGATGTCGACGGTGAGACCGAAGGTGATGAAGGCCCTCGATCCCGACCCGTCACGCGTCGGAGAGATCATCAGGCCAGATGTTGACATACCCCTGGACACCAGGGTCAAAGTCCTTGAAACTGTAACGACTCTTTGCGAAAAGGTAAACCTTACAGAAGCGGACATCATTGTATCGGGGGGCAGGGGACTGGGCGATCCCGGGAACTTTGCCCTGGTGGAAGAACTGGCGCAAATACTCGGTGGTGCCGTCGGAGCATCCCGTGCCGTAGTTGATGCAGGCTGGGTGGATTACAGCCACCAGGTGGGGCAGACAGGAAAGACCGTCGGACCCAAGGTATACTTTGCATGCGGCATATCAGGCGCAGTACAGCATCTTGCAGGCATGTCATCTTCAGATACGATCATAGCCATCAACAAGGATCCTGATGCACCCATTTTCAAGGTCGCGACCTTCGGGATAACGGGAGATGTTGTTGAAGTGCTGAAAGCATTGATATCGGAGTTTAAAAAAAGGCTGAAATAAATAAATGGCAGGCACTGCATAAAGACATTATCGGCATTTGAACAAGTGTCTTTATGCAGTGCCTGCCACTTTGATTATTCTAAAAAATTATGTATACTGGAGTATATAGATTTTATGCTGTTTCCTTTTGGTGTTTCCGAAGGATCGGCAAGCTTTTTATTTTAGGGGGAATTTTTGTGAAGAAGGTCAGGGTCAGCTTTTTACTCATTCTTGCCGCACTGGTATTACTCCACAGCACATCAGTATATGCGCTGACAGGCAGCAGCGGTCTGACTGACTACGGAAATACTGCCGGTGCACAGGGCAGTTCCGTTAGCGGAGATCAAAGGACCGATGCTGATGCACAGACCGGTCTGCAGGAAGAACCGGTCAATGGCCGGCAGATCATTTTGGTGAAGATAGCCGGTGGCGGAGATGAGATGATAAAGGTGAGCCTTGACGATCTCGTGCTGGATATCGCCGACTGCACATATGAGCCGGAAGACAGGGAGGTTACTCTGGTCATAAGCAAGAACGTTTTAATTACTGCTGACAATATAATATTAACAGATGCGGTGATAGAGGGAGACCTTTATATAAATGCGGACAATGCAGTCCTGCGCAATCTGAATGTGAACGGGACCATATATATCGATCCGTCTTCAGGCAAGGGGCTCCGGCTTGATAATGTAACATCCGGGAATTTGGCTGTAAGGATTGGGCATTATACGGATACCGGCTCCGATTCCGGTGATGGTGATGAAAATGCTGGCGGTGCCGCTGATGACAGCAGAGATGAAGCCGCTGACAATGCCGGCGGCAAAGACGATGACGATGATACCGGCAAAAGCATTAATGACAATGCAGACAGGATCGGGGAGCAGGACAAGGATGAGCCCGGTGAAGCAGGTGACGGCGGCGTCAAAAAAGCAGACACCGGTAAAGATGAAAGCAAAGACAGCAATGAAGAAAATATTAAAGAAAATGATAAAGGAAGCGGCAGAGAGGTGGAGGAAAAAACGACCGTCAGCAATAAAAATCTCAAGGCATACCTGCAGGTGGCTGATATAGACGGTTACGACAGCACTCTTGTGGTCGTCAGCAAAACGCGCAGTCTGCCTGCCGACTGGAGACCAAAGGATCTGGTCATGCTGCGGGTGAACTACAGGGGCAGGGCTATTGCGCGATACATGCGCAAGGAGGCCTCCGATGCACTGACCAGACTTTTTGCCGATGCCGCGAAAGAAGGCATTGAGCTGTGTGCTGTTTCCGGCTACAGGTCTTATGCTCTCCAGGAGATAGTTTTCAACAAGCACAGTGACCAGCTGGGGCTGGAGGCTGCGATGAGAGTCAGTGCCCTGCAGGGACAGAGCGAGCATCAGACAGGGCTTGCCATCGATATATCGTCCAAAACCATGAACTATGGTCTGGATAAGTCATTTGCCGTCACACGGGAAGGGAAATGGCTGGCGGCGAATGCGGCGAAATATGGCTTTATCCTGAGATATCCCCAAGGCAAGGAACAGATCACCGGATATGACTATGAACCCTGGCATTTCCGATATGTAGGCGTGGATTTGGCACTGGACATCATGAAAAAAGGACTGACGATGGAGGAATACTTCGGCATAGCTGAGGCGGATGCCGGAAACGAAGACAAAGGGGCAGCGCCGGGCAAAGAGCAGGCGCTGCAGGCAGGAAACCAGAAGTCAGCCTTTTAAGTTATATTCCGATATGATCGTATAGACACGCTTGTTTTGGACCTGTTCACTTTTGAACAGGTTTACCTTTTCTACATTTATCGGATCCAGTGATATGCTGCCGATGCTATCCTGTATATTTTCAAAAGGGCACTCGAAAATGATATCCTGGCCGATGGTGATGTGGGGCGTGAAAGGCCTTCTTTCCGGAGGAAAGCCCAGTGCGGACATCGATCTGTCGATGCTGCCGGCCAGATGATGCAATGTTTTGAGGCTGCCCGTGAGTCCAAGCCACAGAACGCGTATCGAATTGCGGCCTTTAAAGGTTCCTGTCTCTGAGATTTCAAGACTGAAAGGCTTCTGGACTGAGCAGATGCTGCTCATGGAAAGGTCTATCTGCTTTTTTTGATCCATGCTGATTTCGCCCAGGAATTTCAGGGTGAGATGAAAATTGCTGCTGTGCTTCCATCTGCCCCGGATGGCATATTTTCTGAGCCTTTGCTGCAAATCGTATATGGATTTTTTATGATCATCATCAAGATCAATACCGATGAAAGTTCTTATATGAATCATTCCTTAAAGCTGATATTATTGTCTGAGCATAACTTATGATACTATAAAGATCGTCACAATTCCATCAGGGCAAGGACGGTGGATTTGTTGTGGATGACCAGTTCTCCGGTTTTTTTGCATGCGATTTCTCCTATGGACAAAGCGCCTTCAACTCCGTAAGTGAGATTGGCCTGGATATTGTCCAGCTCTTCGGAAATATATTTGCCCAGAAACATTGCCCTTGATATGCAGTCGAATAAAAGCGGAAGATACCGTTTCGGCGGGTTGTTTATGTTTTCGTGCGCCCTGGTTACCTGGAGCGAAGATTTAAGCAGTGCTTCGATATCGCCGTGCAATATATACAAATCTGATCCCTCGGGTATCCCCGCGACACATATGATCTCATCGGCGTCATTGACAGCTACCGGGTCTCTTACGATGATCGTCCCGTCCTTGTCCAGGATTCCGAAGGGATGGTCCTTGGCATATATGAAGAAATCCTCCTTAAAGAGCGTGAGATTTTCTTCTTCTTCGATGACATGCCTGTATACATCGAAAGCATTGCAATTGTCGATTACGGACAATACGTTGTCATATGCCCTGTTGACGTAGAACGGGCCACGCATGATTTTCCAGCCATGCTCAACGGCCAGTGAAGTTTTGTTTTTAATGATGCATACATATAGTGCATCTTTGTGCAGGCCAGTGCTGTTGAATATGCATGGTCTGTGTTTCATATCCTTGAAACCTGCGCCGCCGCCGACATAGGTGACGGTATCGCCCAGCTTGTCATAGACCGTGTCAGTAAGGTCTTTCATTCTGCCGGACAGGCCGTCAGCGAAAATGATGGCAGTTGCACCCCGGAGTTTTCCCTCGCTCTGGGAGAACTTCATCATGTAAGGAAACACAAGGGCAGAATACACGGGTCTGAGCTTTTCGACCACAAACCCTTCTCTTCTGGTCTTGTTGCCAATGATGATCTCCGGAAAAATGGCTCCAAAAAAGCTTATATTCCGCTCGTTGAGCAACTCTATCATTTCAGGGATATGACCTGCTGATCTGTCACCGGCCATGATCATGAGCTGCTCAGAGGATGAGAAGTCTGAACCGCTTATATAGTTTTTGAAATCATCCAGCGTCCTGAAATACATAGAAACCTCCTGGGAATTATCGCTGATGACCATTTAGTACATTTTACCACATATCACAAAAATTCTGCAACAGATATCGAAATATATCAAGTGGCTGAGTTACAGTTACCGGTGCACCGCATTTCTTCAGCTGACCGGACAAGCCTTCCGGTGGAAGGATCACAATTTTCTTTCACTGTTTCATCTCCGGATTTATATACTGTAATGTACATAAAATTCCTGCCCCGGGATCGTCAGGATTCGAATGAGGCAGATAAAAATGTCAGCCTGCAGTGCTCAATGCGGAGGATGGTATTTTGGGAGCTATAGTGGAAGTACATAATCTTGGAATGAAGTATCACTCGCTGAATGGTGAGATCACGGCACTCGAGCATATAAATCTGGAAGTGGATGAGGGTGAATTCATCAGCATAGTCGGCCCCAGCGGGTGCGGAAAGTCAACACTTCTGTCTCTGATGGCAGGACTTCTGAAGCCCACTGAAGGGTCTGTTATCATTGGAGGCAGACAGGTGGCCGGACCTGACAATCAGGTGGGCTATATGCTCCAGAAGGACTATCTTTTTGAATGGAGGACCATTTACGAGAATGTTATCCTGGGACTTGAGATCACCCGGACCCTGGACAGCCACACAAGGGCTTATGTGTTGAAGCTTCTTGAGACATACGGCCTTTCCGAATTCAGGGATAAGTATCCGAACCAGTTGTCCGGCGGGATGCGACAGAGAGCTGCACTTATAAGGACACTGGCCGTCAATCCGCAGATACTGCTTCTCGATGAGGCATTTTCCGCCCTGGATTACCAGACCAGACTGGCAGTGGCTGAAGATATCTACTCTATCATAAAGCGTGAGAACAAGACAGCCATATTGGTCACTCATGATATCGCAGAGAGCATCAGCATGGCGGACCGCGTGGTGGTGCTTACGAAGAGGCCGGGTACGATCAAAAAGATATATCCCATCAGACTGACCTGTGACAGGAAAACACCTATGAGCTGCAGGGAAGCACCCGAATTCAGGCATTATTTCAACAGCATATGGAAGGATCTGGACATACACTTTTAGCAGCCGGATCCCTGTTCCTATGTCAAAAGGAGTGATCAGCATGAACAGCAACGGCATTTCAAAAGAACATCTGGCATATCTGAGAAAGGTCAGGATGAGGAAGGCACTTATCCTTTCATTGCGGTTGTTCCTGCTGGTTGCTGTCTTTGCCCTCTGGGAGCTGATGGCGCGGATGAAACTGATAGATCCTTTCATCACCAGCCAGCCGTCAAGAATAGTGAATACCATCGCCAGGCTGTATCAGGAAGGAAAGCTGTTCTATCATACAGGGATCACATGCCTTGAAACAGTGATCGGATTCCTGCTTGGGACGATAGCAGGCACACTGACAGCTATTGTGCTTTGGTGGTCTGAGCTTTTATCCAGGGTGCTGGAGCCCTACCTTGTGGTTCTCAACAGCCTGCCCAAAATAGCACTCGGTCCGATCTTTATCGTATGGATCGGTGCAGGGCCTTCATCGATCATAGCCATAGCACTCACCATATCACTTATTGTCACGATACTTGAGGTGCTCAATGGCTTTATGTCAGTTGACAGTGAAAAGATAAAGCTGGTCAGGACATTCGGGGCAAATCGGCTGCAGGTGCTGACCAAGGTGGTGCTGCCTTCATCGTATCCGGTCATGATCAACGCCTTGAAAGTCAATGTGGGACTGTCCTGGGTGGGCGTCATAGTAGGTGAATTCCTCGTTTCAAAAGCCGGCCTCGGATACCTGATCGTATATGGGGGCCAGGTTTTTCAGCTTGACCTGGTCATGACGAGTGTACTGATCCTGTCGATAGCGGCGGCTCTCATGTACCAGGGTGTCGTGTATATCGAGAGATTGCTGATAAGGAGCGGCAGGCATACGCCTTTATGACAGTAACCAGCTAAAGTGCAGGAGAATCTGATCGAAATATAAGCCGGAAGGAGAGAAGTAAATGAAAGCATTAAAAGTTCTTTTGGCCGCCGTACTTGTGATAAGTCTCGCAATAAGCTTTGCAGCATGCGGAGAGAAAGACCTTGTCGAGATCAGGCTGAATGAAGTCACACACTCGATTTTCTATGCACCTCAGTACGTTGCACTCAATCTCGGCTTCTTCGAGGAAGAGGGCTTGTCCATCGACCTGATCAACGGACAGGGAGCAGACAAAGTTATGACAGCAGTGCTTTCAGGCCAGGCGGATATCGGTTTTTCAGGGCCTGAGGCGGCAATCTATGTCTACAACGAAGGAAAGGAAGATCATGCAGTAGTATTTGCACAGCTGACAAAGAGGGACGGGTCGTTCCTGGTCGGAAGGTATCCCCAGCCTGATTTCAAGTGGACTGACACAAAGGGGAAGTTCATAATTGCGGGCAGAAAGGGTGGCGTCCCTGAAATGACGCTGGAATACGTGCTCAAGAAACATGGAGTGATGCCGGGAGAGGATGTGGAGCTTGATACCAGCACCCAGTTTGCTTTGATGGCAGGCGCATTCACCGGGGGCATGGGCGACTATGTGGCGCTGTTCGAGCCGGTGGCATCCACTCTTGAGAGGGAAGGAAGAGGATACATAGTTGCCTCTGTCGGCAAGGACAGCGGCGAGATCCCGTATACCGCCTACTATGCGAAAAAGAGCTATATCAGCAAGAATCCTGATATCATACAGAAATTCACCAATGCCATATACAGAGGGCAGATATGGGTGGATACCCATACCCCGGAGGAGGTGGCAGAAGCCATTAAGGATTCCTTCCCCGACTCTGATCTGGAGCTGCTCACCACTGTGGCCAGGCGCTACAAGGAACAGGACACCTGGTGTACCGATCCGGTTATGAAGGAGGAATCGCTGAACCTGCTGCAGGAAGTAATGAAGACTGCCGGTGAGCTCGAAAAGGAAGCGCCGCACGAAGCCCTGGTTGACAACAGCTTCGCAGAAAAGGCCATAAAGAGTATTAAAAAATAATCAAACGCTTCTCCTACAAGCAGAATCCTGCTGACATATTTCACTGTCAGCAGGATTTGTTCCATTTCTGAAGTCTGCTACAGTTCCGCATTTACAAGCCGGCGTGGTTTACGGAAACACGGCCGATTTGCCCATGTGATTTAGCCAGGTGCAGGCAATAATGCAGTTGCATCCGCAGTTCTTAAGTAAACACGCGCTGTTGCCGGTGCAGCCAATAAAGCAGTGTTTATTTGTTCGGGATAATGTTTGGTACAGGCAATAATATATGGTAAAATACTTGTTGCGGGTGTTGTTTCATACACTTGCACACTGATGCACACATTTCTGAACGGAGGTATCATATGGGTATTGAAAAAAGCCTTTTTGGGAAAATGCAGGACGGTACGGAGATATATCTGTATAAGCTGAGCAATAAAAACAAGATGTCTGTTGGGATCATTAACTACGGAGGTATCATCGTCAGTATCGAAGTGCCGGACAGGGACGGAAATATCGATGATGTGAATCTCGGATATGACAATCTGGAACAGTATCTGGAGATAGGCCAGTATTTTGGGGCAATCATCGGCAGGCATGGAAACAGGATCGAAAATGCGGAGTTCGATTTGAACGGCATAACGTACCGTCTGGCGAAAAACGACGGCAACAACCATCTGCATGGCGGTAAACGCGGATTCGACAAGGTGGTTTGGCAGGCAGAGCCAATCGAAAAGGATGGCGTTCAGGCACTGCAGCTTTCGTATCTGAGTCCGGACGGCGAAGAGAACTATCCGGGCAACCTTGATGTGAAAGTCACTTACACGCTTACAGATGACAACAGCCTCAGGATAGATTATTTTGCAGTATCTGACAAGGATACTGTGGTAAATCTCACGAATCACGCATACTTCAATCTGTCCGGCCATGGATCAGGAGACATACTGGATCATCAGATCATGATCAACGCAGACCGCTTCACTGTTATCAACAATGAATGTATACCCACAGGAGAGATCAGGGACGTGTCAAATACACCTATGGATCTGAGAACACTGAAAAAGGTGAGAGAGGGTATTGAGTCGAAAGATGATCAAATAGCCTGCGGGAATGGTTATGACCATAACTGGGTACTGAACGTCAGTGGGGATAAGCCTGAAAAAGCCGCGGAAGTATTTGAACCCGTAAGCGGCAGACTTATGGAGGTATTCACGACAAAGCCCGGAATGCAGTTCTATTCTGGCAATGCCATAACCCGGGTCACAGGCAAAGGTGGTGCAGTGTACGACAAAAGAGGAGCCCTGTGCCTTGAGACTCAGTATTACCCCAATGGTACCAGGCACAAGCATTTCCCTTCACCTTTCCTCAAAGCTGGTGAAGAGTACAGACATACGACGATTTATAAATTTTCAGTGAAGTAGTGAAAAGAGGCCGGGGCACAGACGAACTCAAACCAAAATGAAGTCATCCGGCGGAAAAGCCGGAGCAGTTATCTGAACACACAACAAGTTGCAGCAATACATCGAATACTCACATAAAACAGGAGGTCCGGAAATCATGGGAAGAGCGATAATCGTAACAGGCGCAGGACGCGGACTGGGCTACAGCATAACCAGGAAGCATCTGGATATGGGCGACAGAGTTTATGCCATGGATTATAATCTGACTGATGAACTCAGGAGCCTGGCTGAATCTTCAGAAAGGCTGAAGATCTGTCAATGCGATATAGGGTCGACAGAAAGCGTATCAGAAGCAGTCAAAGACGTTCTGGCAGAGGGCCGGAAGCTGGATATTATTTATAATGTGGCCGGCATATACAGATTCGAAGACAAGGTGGGTCTTGAGCAGACTGATCTCGACGCAGGTATGCAGATGTTCAATGTAAATGCACTGGGAGCGCTCCGTATATGTAAGGCTGTATGGCCGCTGATACAGGAGGGCAGCCTGGTGGTCAATATTTCTTCAGAGGCCGGGAGTGTAGGAGCCAGCAGACGCAAGCAGGAATACTGCTATTGTATGTCCAAGGCTGCACTGAATATGGGTACTAAAATACTTTCCAATGAACTTTGGGATCGCTCTGCCCGCATCATCAACTTCCATCCCGGTTGGCTGCGCACACCCATGGGAGGCCCCGGAGCTTTTGCGAGCAAACATTCTGTATCGCCGGATGAAAGTGCGGACAACATAGTAAATATAGCGGTAAATATCGATGAAGTGCCAGGAGACCAGATGTTCATGACACATACAGGCGATATATTGCCGTGGTAATGTCCGCAGTGTATTGGATCTGATGGACATGGGGGCATATCTTTGTGAAAGGTATGCCCTTTTGCATGGTCAGGGAATGAAACACTGTTTATGTTCCCGGGAGGCGGGTACACGGGTAAATAACCATGCAGAAACAGGCTTTGCACTGATGGTTTGTATTTCCGGGAGTCAGAGCACGCAACCGGGGGCATATGGAACAAAGACAACATGTGGTGACAAGGAGAGATGAATATGAGCATAATCACCATAGCGGGCGCCGGGGTGATGGCATCGGCACTGACCTTTCCGGCTCGCGACAATGGTCATGAAGTGAGATTGGTGGGAACACCGCTGGATCGTGAAATAATAGAAAACTGCCGGGAAAGCGGCTGGCATATCACGCTGAAACGGCAACTTCCTGATGGAATAAGTTATTTTCAGTTCGATGAATTCGAAAACGCTGTCAAGGGGGCAGACCTGCTGATCGGCGGAGTCAGCAGCTTTGGTGTCGAATGGTTTTTCGACGAAGTGCTCACGGTCATTCCCGCCAGCCTGCCAGTGTTGTCTGTGACAAAAGGCATGTACGATACACCGGATGGCGGACTGATAAGCTATCCCGAATACTATGAAAATAAACTGGGTGGCAGGCGGCTGTCGCTGAATGCCATAGGCGGTCCGTGCACAAGCTATGAACTCGCAGACAGGCGCCATTCGGCTGTTTTTTTCTGCGGCAGGGATGCGGATATACTACGCAGACTGAAATCGATCCTTGAAACGGATTATTATCACATTAGCCTGTCTACTGATGTGCGCGGCATCGAATGTGCTGTCGCACTCAAGAATGCATATGCGCTGGCCGTGACACTGGCTGTTGGACTGGCGGAACGTGAATGCGGCGAAGGCTGTGATCTGCATTACAATCCACAGGCCGCGCTGTTTGAGCAGAGCATTCGGGAGATGCGGATGCTGCTGAAGATGGCTGGCTGCGATGCTGACAACATCATACCCGGGGCAGGAGACCTGTATGTCACGATATTCGGCGGGCGTACCCGGCGCCTTGGCACGCTTCTGGGCCGCGGGTCATCCTTTGAGGAAGCGATGGAATTATTGGACGGTGTAACGCTGGAATCTGTCGTGATAGCGAAGCGCACAGCTTCCGCACTGAGAACACA
>DGEE01000082.1:0-1775 GCA_002385815.1 Hungateiclostridiaceae bacterium UBA3934 | reverse complement strand
TATATCTATGGAAGATGGGTCAAATTGGGCATAGCTGCACTGATCATCATTATTCTGGCTGTCAGCTCCATATCGACATATAACGGCCTGGTCACCGCAGACCAGCAGGTACAGATGAAGTGGAGCACAGTTGAAAGCATGATGCAGAGAAGAGCTGATGTGATAAACAATCAGGTCGAGGCTGTAAAAGGCTATATGCAGCATGAGGAGAAGGTGTTCAGCGATATAGCGGCAGCAAGGGCGGTCCTTTATGACAACTATTCGGATGTCGAAAGCAAAATAGCGGCTGATGAACAGTTGTCTGCAGCGGGCAATAAATTGCTGGCGCTGGTCGAAAACTACCCTGAACTGAAAGCTGGCACACTGTTCGAAAACCTGCAGATCGAGATCGAAGGTTCTGAAAACAGGGTTTCTGTAGCCAGGAAGGATTTCATTGAGGCAATCCAGTTATACAATACAAAAGTTTCGAGATTTCCGGGGAATATTTTCGCAAAGCTGATGGGCTTTGAGAAAAAGGAGTATTTCAAAGCTTCTCCCGGTGCACAGGAGGCTCCGAAAGTAGATTTCAGCAGATGAGATTATGTTCGGCAGCCTTGACCTGGCAGTCAACGGTTTTTGCCCACTATTGGAGGAGCGTCATTGATAACTGTTGGAAGGCCAACTGTTACTGAAAGTTAATTATCATTGAAAGCTTGTTATTGCAGGAAAGCGCGGGTATGAGATGAGAAAAAAGATAGTATCGATCCTTACAATAATGATATTTGCCTTCTTGCTGACGGCTGGAAGCCATGCCGCAGCCGATTACCCGTCTGCGACCGATGAATTTTTCGTCAATGACTTTGCGGGGGTTCTTGACCAGGATACTGAGCGTAGCATACTGCAGATCGGGAAAACGCTGGAGGAACTCACCACAGCTCAGGTCGTGGTTGTGACCATTGGCACGCTGGATGGTCAGGACATTGACAGCTATGCCAACGAGCTGTTCAGGCGGTGGGGCATAGGGCAAAAGGATAAGAACAATGGTGTGCTGATACTGGACGCTGTACAGGACAGGGTGCTCAGGATCGAGGTCGGCTATGGTCTCGAGGGTGCCCTGACAGACATTGAGACTGCAAAGATCAGAAAAGAGTATATGAATCCTTATCTTGCGCAGGGGGATCACAGCAGCGGTATGCTGAGCGGATATATCGCAGTCGTCAACGAGGTAGCCGGTGAATATGGTGTGTCGATAGATGATATCAGGCAGCGTCTTCCATCGGACAGCAAGTCGGATTATGACTTCTACCGCGCATATCAGCCTGAAAGCAGAAGATATGGCGGAGACGACGATTTTTTCCCGACGATTGCCTTTGTTTTCATATTCCTGGCGATTGACGGGATTTTCTTCAGGTTCAGGATAACTCAGACGCTGCTCAGGATAGCCTTTTACAGCAGCTTCTTCGGAGGATGGCGAGGAGGACGGGGAGGACGCGGCGGCTGGGGCGGCGGAGGTTTTGGTGGTTTCGGCGGGGGCGGCTTCGGCGGCGGGGGGAGTCGCGGAGGCGGCGGAAGTTCCGGCGGAGGAGGAAGCAGCGGCAGATACTGAAGCCATGTGTGGGATGAAGGATCGGAATATTATTGCATAAATCGGTGATTTGCGGTGAAAGTCCGACATGTACAAGGAGAAAACGAAGGAAGCCTGTTTGTGGAAAGAATCCCTTGCAGGCTTTTTGCATTAATGCTGAAAAGGCTGATAATTGCGCCTTGTGATACACTTTGGAACATTCTGTGGGAAA
>DGEE01000136.1 GCA_002385815.1 Hungateiclostridiaceae bacterium UBA3934 | reverse complement strand
GTCGGGAAATACAAAGTCACCTTCACCATTTTAGTGTCCCCGTCAGCCTCCTGCGTGTAATCAGGCTCTTCACTGCTGCCATCGCCGTTTTTCTCATCAGCGGCAGCATCCGTGCCCGTTTCCACGAATCCCGTTTCGCCGTCGTCCGGCTGTCCGCTGCCATTTCCCACGACAGTTTCGGCAGCCTTGTTGAATAAACTGCAGGCCGTCAGTGAAGTACACAATATTATGATCATTGCCACTAAAAACTGCTTTTTCATTAAATCTCTCAGCTCCTGTCTTTTCCGTTATCCTATAGACGAACCACACCGCAGGAATGTTCCTTCAGTCCACTGTAATATAGTCCCTGATACTCTCAAACCGGTTTTCCTTTATTCCCGGTACTTTCATGATATCCTCGATCCTGCTGAAGCCGCCATATTTTTCCCTGTATGCGATGATATCCTTTGCTTTCGCTTCCCCTATCCCGGGAAGTGTATCCAGTTCATCCACTCCTGCTGTGTTGATATTGACAAGCCTGATGCTGTGCCGTCCGTCAACTGCGTCATCACTGCCCCCGATCACTTCAGCAGCCGACCCGCTGTCGCTGGAAATCACAGCTCCTTCTCCGACAGCCCCGCCCTCCTTCTTTGATTTTATGTACAGCATGACATTCTCATTCAATGAAAAAACCATATTTATATTTTCAATATCCGCATCTTCTGTAAGTCCTCCCGCTTCCCTGACAGCATCACATATCATCTGGCCTTTTCGCAAAGTGACGATACCCGGATTCTTTACACATCCCACCACATAGACCTTGATCTCATCAGCAGTACTGCCACCGGATATCACAGATCCGTTGGCTTCCTCCGGTCCGCCCGACATGCCTGCGACTGATCCGTTATTTCCAGCCATCGATACATCCATGATCCCTGCATTATCCCCCTGTCCGGCTGAGATGCCACCTGCCAGTGTCAGGCTCTGCTGTGCGGCACCTGCATTCCCGTCAACTGACGGCTGCTGCAGGACCGCCTGTCCATCCTCGATGATTATATCTCCCCTGTCCCTGAATATAAAGCACCCTGCAAGTACGCCCGCCAGAACCAGACCTGAGATCATCAGTAAAAAATGTTCAGTTTTTATTTCAACCTCTTTCCCGAAAAATTGCATTCTCATAACAACACCTCACCATTTTATGTATTATTCTTCCTGATTATGTTATTTTCCTTTATTTTCCGATTGTCTTTTAAAAATTTTTAACTTAAACAGTAATATTTCTGATATACTCTAATTGATAAAACCATTTCCCGGAGGTACAGATGAAAAGACTGTTGACATTGGCAGTGATTTTGCTGCTGATATTGACGAACACATCTATTGCTTATGCACAACCACCTTCACTGGAAGCCGGAGCTTACATACTGGTAGACGCACACACAGGAGACGTGCTGTGTGAGAAGGATTCGCGAAAAACACTGTATCCTGCCAGCACGACCAAGATAATGACGGCCATACTGGCAATCGAGCAGGGAAATCTCGACGAAATAATGACAGCCAGCCAGTCAGCCATAGATGCCATCGGCTATAATGGGAGCAATATAGGAATAATCCCCGGCGAAAAAATCCCTCTTGAGAGCCTGCTCCAGGCAATGCTCATCAGTTCCGCCAATGAGGCAGCCAATATAATTGCCGAAAACATATGTGACAGCACTGAAGAGTTTTTTGAACTGATGAACAGGAGGGCAAAGGAACTGGGAGCTGTCGAAACACATTTTTCCAATGCAAGCGGCATCCATGATCCCATGCATTTCACCACCGCAGCCGATCTGGCCTGCATTGCAAGGCATGCAATGACGCTCCCGGAATTCCGGGAGATCGTCAGCACACACAGCTTTACGATGCCTGCGACAAATAAGCGTTCAAAGTGGCCTTTGCTGACAAACACCAACAGGCTCATGATAAATCACAAAAGCGATCTGTATGAGATCAATGGTATCAAGACAGGCTTTACAGGACCTGCCGGCTATTGTCTGATCACATCTGCAAGAAATGAAGACGATATGGAACTCATTGCCATAGTGATGGGTGTCAAAAACGAAGGTGCTGCCGAAAATGTGAGGAAATACTCTGAGCAACTGCTGGATTACGGTTTCAACAATTTTGAGCGTGTCGAACTGATAAAAAAGGGCAGGGTATACAGGAACATAAAAGTGGAGGATGCGGCAGATATATATGGTCTCGATCTTATAACAGAACATTCCCTTGTCCGCGTGTTGCCCCGCGATCCGTCAAAGAGAAACCTCGAGGAGATCTCTCATATAAACGGGAATATACATGCGCCAGTCAACAAGGGTGACAGGATAGGATATGTCGAATTCCTGAAAGATGGTATCTCTATTGGAAAGGTCGATCTGATTGCCGCAAGGGACATTGAATATGAACCTGCCCCTGTGACATTGGCCACGTTGACGCAAAATCCGGAAACCATAGTTGATAATCTGTATTTCAAGATCGGCATATGCTGTGCAGTCGTCATCATATTATTCATCATCATCCGACTGATCCTGAAAGTACTGTCACGCAGATCCCGCAGCAGAAAGTGCTATTGATATGATTTGCAGTATTTACTATTAAACATAATGTATGTATAATATGGGCAGAGAATCCCAGAATTCTCGCCATTTTTTTAAGGGGTGTTATGAAAATGACATCGAAACCTAATTATGAAGTGCGCCAAATACGGGATCTCAAGGACATGCTGGTGCAAAGCACCGAATTGTACAGCGAAAACGAGGCCTTTTATATCAAGTCTGAAGAAGGTAATTACAAAGGGATAAAATACAGGGAATTCAAAAAAGAAGTCGATGCATTTGGTACTGCTTTGGTGGATCTGGGGCTGAAAGGGAAATCCATTGCAGTCATCGGTGAAAACAGGTATGAATGGTGTCTTGCCTATCTGGCTGTTGCCAACGGCGTCGGGATCATCGTGCCGCTTGACAGAGAACTCCCGGCAGATGAGATCGAAAACCTGCTGATTCGTTCTCATGCCGCTGCAGTTGTATTTTCAGGAAAGCATGAAAAAGATATGCGCCGCATTTCTGCAGCACTTCCCCAGGTTGAGCATTTCATCAGCATGGATGCCGAAGATGATGACAACAGGTTCCTTTCTATGAAAAAGCTCATTCAAAAGGGTTCGGATCTGATGGCCACCGGCGATCGTTCATATATTGAAGCGACCATCGATCCTGAAGCATTCGGCATCCTGATCTTCACCTCAGGGACCACAGACCTGGCAAAGGGAGTTATGCTTTCGCATAAGAACATAGTCACGAATATCATGTCTGTATGCTCAGTACTGTACATAGATGATACTGATTCGACACTGTGCATACTACCTCTCCACCACACCTATGCATGCACCACCAGCTTCCTGCTGATGCTGTATAATGGATGCAGAATCTCATTTATCGAAGGACTCAGGCATATCGCAAAGAATATGAAGGATACAGGCCCCACCATCATCATGGCCGTGCCTCTGCTGCTTGAATCCATGTATAAAAAGATATGGGATTCCATAAAAAAGCAGAAGTCGACATACAAAGTAAAGGCAGCATTACTGATCAGCAAAATGCTTTTGCTCGCGGGCATAGATATCAGGAAGAAATTGTTCAGACAGATACATGAAAACGTAGGCGGCAGGCTAAGGTTGATCATCTCCGGGGCTGCTGCCCTCGATCCCAATGTATCCAGAGGTTTCCGCCAATTCGGCATCCCTTTGATGCAGGGTTATGGGCTTACTGAATGCTCGCCCATCGTCACTGTGAACCAGCTGCAAAAATTCAGGGATGATTCCATAGGTCTGCCTCTCCCCTGCAACGAAGCCATGCTGTACAAGCCAAACAAAGAAGGTATCGGAGAGCTTGTCGTAAAAGGTGACAATGTGATGCTCGGGTATTTCGAAAACAGTCTGGCTACGGAAAAGGCTCTCAGAGATGGTTGGTTCCATACGGGCGATATGGGTAAAATGACCCGGGAGGGGTTCTTCAGCTTAACCGGCAGAAAGAAAAATGTCATAGTCACCAAAAACGGCAAAAACATCTATCCTGAGGAAGTCGAGGAATACCTCGGAAAAAGCCCTTTCATCGCCGAATCGATGGTTTATGGCAAAGACGACGAAGCCTCTGAAGAGACATTCGTGTATGCCATAATCGTCCCGGACATGGATATGATAAAGCACAGGCTTGGTAAAAGCCAGGTTACGGAAGATGAAGTGTTCATGATAATAGATGCCGAGGTCAAAAACGTCAATAAAAAAATGCCGCTGTACAAGCGCATCCGCCAGTTCACGATCCGCAAAGAAGAGTTTGCGAAAACCTCCACAAAAAAGATAAAGCGCTATATGGAAAAAATCAGTTGACATAAATAGTACCAGGCTCTTCACAAAGATACAAATTTGAAAACAGTCATTCTAAGTCCTGATACATATGAAAATCCTTCCGACATCCGCTTTTGCAATATGCCGGAAGGATTTTTCAAAGATATGTGCCTCTGTGACGTGCCCGGCACTTTTTATTTCACGACTATATTTACCAGTCTGCCGGGTACGGCTATAACCTTGACCACTGTCCTGCCTTCCAGCAGTTTGACTACCTTTTCGTTCTGCATGGCATGCTCTTCCATCTGTGCTTTGTCCAGACCTGACGGCAGCATTATCTTCTCTCTGATCTTGCCGTTGAGCTGGACCACTATCTCGACCTCATCCCTGACAAGTGCATCCTCATTCCACTGAGGCCACTTCTGATTGAAGATGGAATATGGTCCGCCCATCTCTTCCCAAAGCTCTTCGGAAAGATGTGGTGCGAAAGGAGCCATCAGCTTCAGGAGATCCATCACGGTATCGACAAAAAGCCTGTTGTTGCCGCGTCCAGCGCTTTCATACTTATACAGGGCATTGACAAGCTCCATTATGCGAGCTATGGAAGTATTGAACTGGAATCTTTCCGCGTCTTCTGTTACTCCCTTTATTGCCGTGTTTCTTACGAAATCCAATTCCTTCTCTTCCCTCCCGTATTCCCCTTCTACGGATCTGTCCAGGGCGGCAGCTGTCTCCACCAGTCTTTCCACTCTTCCCACGAATCTTGCGATGGCCTTTATACCCTCGTCACTCCACGGTCCGCCCTCGGTATATGCGAAGCCGAATGCCAGGTACATCCTGAATACGTCCGATCCATTCTCGCTGATATAGTCATCCGGGGATATGGTATTGCCCCTGGATTTACTCATCCTGTTGCCGTCGGGCCCGAGAATCGTACCCTGATGGACCAGTGAAAGGAATGGCTCGTCAAAATCAAGATATCCCATATCTCGCAGAGCCTTTGTGAAGAATCTGGCATACAGCAGGTGCATCGCTGCATGCTCAGCTCCGCCCACGTACTTGTCAACGGGCAGCATTTTGTTTATCCATTTCGTATCGAATGCCTTTTCAGAGTTCCTGTTGTCAGGATAGCGCAGGAAATACCATGATGAACACACGAAAGTATCAAGTGTGTCAGGGTCTCTCTTCGCCGGTTTTCCGCACTTCGGACAAGTGGTATTTATATACTCCTCACATTTTGCCAGGGGAGACTCTCCATCCGGCGTAAATTCGACATTGTACGGCAGTTCCACCGGCAGATCCTTTTCGGGTACCGGCACTGCGCCGCATTCATCACAGTGGATCACCGGTATCGGTGCTCCCCAGTAGCGCTGCCTGGATACCAGCCAGTCTCTGAGCCTGTAATTTATCTTGCGCTCGCCCTTGCCCTGCCTATTGAGCTTTTTTACGATGTCGTTTCTCGCCTGTGCAGAGCTCACGCCGGTGAATTCATCACTGTCGGTGAGTATGCCGTCATCGATGAAAGGCAATGCATCATCGACACCTTCTTCACCTTTGATCACGCGCTTTATCGGGAGTTTATACTTCGTTGCAAACTCGTAGTCCCTTTCATCATGAGCAGGCACAGCCATAACACAGCCGGTGCCGTATCCGGCAAGTACATAATCGGCTATCCATATCGGCACTTTGTCTCCATTCACAGGATTTATCGCATAAGCCCCGGTAAAAACACCTGTCTTCTCCCTGGCAGTCGACAACCTTTCGATCTCGGTCTGCTTCTTCGCGTGTTCCCTGTATTGTTCAACGGCAGACCTGTATTCAGCAGAAGTGATCCTGTCCACAAGTTCATTCTCGGGAGCCAGTACTACATATGTCACCCCGTACAGCGTATCTGCCCTTGTAGTGAATACTTTGAACGAAAAGCTGCCATCTGCACCTTCAAATACGATTTCAGCACCCTCTGACCTGCCTATCCAGTTCTGCTGGATTTTTTTCGTCTTCTCAGGCCAGTCCAGCTGCGGCAGACAGTCAAGCAGCTCCTGTGCATATTCTGTGATTTTGAAGAACCATTGGGTCAGATCCTTTTTTGTAACTTCATTCTTACATCTCTCACATGCACCGTCCACCACCTGCTCATTTGCCAGCACTGTTTTACAGCTCGGACACCAGTTGACCGGCGCCTTTTTTCTGTATGCCAGTCCGTGCTCGTACAGCTTCAGGAATATCCACTGGGTCCATTTGTAATACTCCGGATCACTGGTGATCACCTCATAATCCCAATCGAAGCTGGCTCCCATTTTCCTGAGCTGCTCCTCCATGGTCCTGATGTTCGCATATGTAGAGTCCATGGGATGGATACCTGTCTGTATAGCATAATTTTCGGCAGGCAGCCCGAAAGCGTCGAATCCCTGAGGATGGAACACGTTCCAGCCCTGCATCCTCTTCATCCTCGCCCAGGAGTCCGTCAATCCGTAGTTATACCAGTGGCCTATATGTAGATTGGCTCCAGACGGATATGAAAACATCTCGAGACAATATAGCTTTTTGTCTACGTCCTCGGGGACGAATTTGTACAGACCCGTCTCTTCCCATTTCTTTTGCCACTTTTCATCTATCTTCGTTGAATAAGCCAAAGCAAACAGCTCCTTTCAAATTGAGCAAATTATTATCATTCCAGGTCGTCAGGCGTCCTGATCCTGCCGTCGGACCACAGCCGTTCCAGATTGTAGAAGTCCCTGTCCTCTTCGTTGAATATATGTACGACCAGCTCACCAAAGTCAAGCAGTATCCATCTGGCGCTCTGATAGCCTTCCTTGTGGATCAGATTGTAGCCGGCCTCACCCATTTTTTGTTCAAGCTCGTCCGCCAGCGTCTTGATGTGAGTTGTCGATGTGCCACTGCAAATGATAAAATAATCAGCAAGGATGGACACTTCCGAAATATCGATCACTTCGATATCCCTGGCCTTTTTGTCCTCAAGTATCCCGTATGCAATATCCGCTATCGTTCTTTTTTCCAAAGCGTACCTCCTGTATCATGATTGATTAAATATTATACCACTAATCCCATTGTTTTGTGAATAACAAATCATAAGAAAGATGAAGGCCGGGCATGTGTTCACGGCTTCTCACCCTTCCTGCCGACATTCTTGCCTTTTCTGAACATCTCATACACACTCATCGCCAGCAGGAACCCGCCGAAAAATTTTTTCAACAGCCCCGCTTCCATCACCGATGCTACCCACGAACCTGCCAATGCACCGACCAGACCGAAAATGATGATGGGGACAGCCATCCTGAAATCAATACTTTTGTTCTTGAAATGTATGATCAATGCTGCCACAGCTGTCGGAATAAAATATAACAGATTCACACTTTGTGCGATGTGCTGTCCGGGATTTGCCACAAGGACCAGCACCGGTATCAGGACAGCGCCTCCGCCCATCCCCATACCGCTTATGATACCTGCCGCAAGCCCTGCCAGGAATAAAATGATCCAGTTCCAACCGGTCAAATCATCTGCCCCTCTGAAACATATTTAAAAAATCATCTTCAGACCCGCTGCTGCCATAAATGCTGCAAAAATTTTCCTGAGCAGCTTATCCGGACATTTGTTCAGCAGCTTTGCACCGATATAGCCTCCGACAAGGCCTCCAAGCGTCACCCTGATCGTTATGCCCCAGTCTGCAAATCCTCTTATGATATAGAATACCGAACTTATGACTGTAAGGGGCAGTATCACGGAAATGGCGGTGGCATGGGCTTTATGTTCCTCTGCCCCGAGGAAATGTACCATTGCAGGAACAGCTATCGTACCGCCGCCAGAACCGAACAGGCCGTTGGCAAGACCCGTCACAAGACCGATCACTGCACAGATCAGAAAGTCGGTCTTTTTCCTGCCGTCTGCCCTTCCGCGGGATCCGGGAACAGAACCTTTCCCCCTGTCCCAGTTTTGCTTTTTCTTTTGATTCACATGTCCCTTATGTCGCTTCATACCATACATTATTCCGGAATCCCGTCCTGCCCGGTTGTAGAATATCAGTACTGTTTTACACGGTACGGGGATCTTTCCCCGGACCCGCCCCGGTCTGCTGATATCCGCCGGATTTGCTCCTGTCTATATTGTTCGGATTTGCATCGCGATTATTCATTGAATGCACAAGGGTTCCGGTCGTTTTATGATCCTGCATCCGAACTATAGCCAATGCATCGGAAAAATGTTGCATTCCATTGGTATTCTTCAAACAAATGCATTGCATGTCAAGTATAATGTGGTAGAATTTAGATAGCGTTATTATTGTGAGGTGCATAGATGAAAAAAGTCATTAGGGCGATAACATTTTTCCTGGCATTACTTTTGACATCATCAGTATTTTGTCAAAGCGTCTCCGCAGACAGCAGATATTACCGTATCAGATCCTTTGACGTTAATGTTGTCATCACACCTGACGGCTCAGCTGACGTGGAGGAAAGGATCACTTATGATTTCACCGGCAGCTTCAACGGAGTGTTGCGTAATATAGATTACGAGTTGACTGACGGTCTGGACAGTCTGCAGGTATTTGTCGAAGCACACGATGGTTCAGCAACAGAACTGATTGTCAATTCCACAACTGATCTGGACGCTGCAGGTTATTCCGGCACATATAATGTGTATCATGATGATGAAATAGCACATCTGAAGGTCTATGAAAAAAGCAGCAACGTCCGGAAGACATTTGTTTACAAATATACATTGAAGAATGTGGTTACAAGATTTAACGACATAGCGGAATTCAACAGAAAGATAGTGGATCCAAACTGGGATGTGGCCCTGAACAATGTCAGGATACATATCCGGCTGCCGGAGGGGGCTTCCAGGGATGAGATAAGGGTATTCGGTCACGGGCCTCTGACCGGTGAATCCAATATAATAGACGGACAAAATGTGGAATTCCTTCTCGACAGGCTGGACCCGGGCTATTATGTGGAAACCCTGGTGCTGTTTCCGCCCCGGCTTGTTCCCGGATCCACCCGGGTAAAGGATGAAGATGCACTTCAGAGGATACTCGACAATGAAAAGAAACTGGCTGACGAGGCCAATGCAGAGCGCGAAAAGGCACGTCAGGAACTGGCCGCTAAAAGAGAAAGAGAACAACTGAGGAGGACTTTATCCAATGTCTTCACTATCCTTCTCGTCCTCGCCTGGTTCCCGCTGATCATCTTCCTTTATTTAAAATATGACAGGGAGTTCAAAAGCCCATTCAAAGCAAAATACTACCGCGAACTCCCGGGAGAATATACACCGGCGGAAATGTCAGTGCTCATGAGTATGGGCAAAGTCGACAAGCGCGACATAACGGCTACATTAATGGATCTGGTTCGTAAAGGCAACCTGATACTCAAAAAGGAAACGTATACAAAAGACGGTTTTTTCAAGGATAAGGAGGTCGAGGACTACAGCCTGACATTAAACACTGCTGTCTCCCGCTCCGGCCTGACGAGCCATGAATCGTATCTGCTTGACTGGTTCATCTCCAGGATCGGAGACGGCTCCCGCGTTTTTCTCGACGAAATCTCCAATCATGTCAAAACGAACTCAGATGCCCGCAAATTTGCAAACAGCTATCAGAGCTGGTGCAAAAAAGTCAGGAACGAGGCTGACAGACACAAATTCTTTGAAGCATCCAGCAAGAAAGGCAAGACCATAGCTATGCTGTCAGGCATGGCATACATCTTCCTTGGTATATTCCTTACTACCGCGGTAGAGACCCCGGCAAGTATACTGCTTATCATATTGGGCTTTATCATGTCATTATTCGGTTCAAGGCTCAACAAACGCTCGGCTTATGGCAATGAGCAGTATACCATGTGGAAGGCCTTCAGGAATTTCCTTAAAGATTTCAGCAGGATGGACAAAGCAGAAATGCCATCGATCATCATATGGGAACACTATCTGGTCTATGCCATATCGCTGGGCGTGGCAAAGGAAGTCATCAAGCAGCTGCCTCTCGTGTTCACCGATGCTGATCTGCAAAATTCAAAGCTTACTTATATGTATGGTCACAATATACACAGTCTCCATACATTCACCAGAGCCTTCGACACTACTGTCAGCTCTGTCGACAGTGCAGTAAGTAAGGCTATGGCAATAGCCAACTCCAAAAACTCCTCTTCTTCAGGCAGCGGAGGAGGCTTCAGCGGCGGCGGATTCGGCGGAGGCTCCGGTGGAGGCGGCGGTCGCGGCGGCGGCGGAGCATTCTGATCCGCACAAAAATTTTGGCTGATATAAACTGTTGATATAACACTGAAAACTTTATCTAAGGAGGATATCCACATGACGACATTTTTGATTATTTTGGCAGTAATCGCAGTTTTGATCATCATCTATGCGATAGCAAGCTACAACGGTCTTGTGAACAAACGCAACAAGGTTGCAAACTCATGGAGCCAGATCGACGTACAGCTTAAAAGAAGGTTTGATCTCATACCAAACCTGGTCGAAACGGTGAAGGGTTATGCCGCACATGAAAAGGACACATATGAAGCTGTGATCAGAGCCCGCAACACTTACGTGAGCGCATCTTCGCACCAGGAAGTCATCAAGGCCACCAATCAGCTTTCAAGAGGACTCAACCGGCTTATGGTGCTTGCGGAGTCCTATCCGGAGCTCAAGGCAAATCCCAACTTCCAGGAGCTTATGAAGGAGCTCACAAAAACCGAGGACAAGATAGCATTTGCCCGTCAGTTCTACAATGATGTCGTGATGGACTACAACAATGCCATCCAGATGTTCCCCAGAAACATACTGGCAAATGCCTTCAACTTCACGCAGGAGCCCTTCTTCACCATAGACGAACCCGAAACAAAAGCACCTCAGGTCAAGTTTTAGTTGTCAGGTCCTGAAAAGGATTCCGGAAAGGGCAGGCTTGAAATTTTGCTTTGGTTCCCAGCGGTTTCCGGCTGAATCCAGGGTCAGGATACCTTGCATATATCCTGACTCTGGATGTTGACTGTGATGGATCTATCCACTTCATCTTTCTTATCAGGGCCATCGGAAACACCTGGACCCGCATATGACCCTTCAGGCAGCCAAAGCTTCTTTCCCCTTTCTGAGGCATCATATTGCTCATCCGCATATTTACCGTAAAAATCAGAAAAGCCCCATTGACAATTCCACCCTTGTGGAATTATAATTAATTCAGTTATATGAATACTTGTTCATATATGCAATAATTGTAAAGGACACAAAGGTGGAAGATACAATGAAAAGCGCTTTTGAACTCAATAGCCCTGCATGTGGAGATTGCTGCGCTGCCAGGGCCGGGAACGGTACCTCCATAAAACGACCGCTGCAAACCAGGACAGACATACTGATACTGGCAGCAGCTGCTGTTCTGTTCGTAGCTGCTCTTGCCCTGCGCCATTATCCGGTGGTTTCATTTGCACTGTTCTTCACATCATGGCTGACAGCCGGCAATAAAGTGATATCCCAATCCTTTGTGAATATTTCGAAAGGCAGGATATTCGATGAAAACCTGCTCATGACCACAGCTACAGTCGGGGCCTTTGTAACAGGACAATACGGTGAAGCCGCTGCCGTGATGCTGTTCTACAAGCTGGGTTCGATCTTCGAGGATATGGCGGTAAGTCATTCAAGACGATCCATATCGGAGCTGATGGCTCTCAGACCTGAATACGCAAATCTGAAGCAGGACAATGAAGTCATAAAAATCGCCCCTGAGGCCATAAAACCGGGCGACATCCTGGTAGTCAGACCGGGTGAAAAAATACCCGCTGACAGCATCGTAGTCGAAGGCAGCTCACTGACAGATACCTCTCCCCTCACCGGTGAATCCCTGCCGAAATCAGTGGAACCAGGGGATCAGGTGCTCGGCGGATACATCAACAAAACTGGACTTCTGACGATAAAGGCTGTCAGCGCACTGGAACAATCAGCGGTATCCCGCATATTGGAGCTGGTCGAGGAGGCAGCATCGGGAAAAGCACCCATGGAAAGCTTCATCAGCCGCTTTGCCGCATTCTATACTCCTGCGGTCACCATATCAGCACTGCTCATAGCGGTTATCCCTCCGCTGGCGACTGGCACCACGGATTTCATGACCTGGCTCTACAGGGCGATGATATTCCTGGTGATATCATGCCCCTGCGCTCTGGTCGTATCCATTCCACTCACATTCTATGCAGGCATCGGCAAATCCTCCGCCAGCGGTATACTGGTAAAGGGCGGCAACTATCTCGATGCACTGAATAAGGCAGACACAGTGGTCTTTGATAAGACAGGCACACTGACGAAAGGTGTTTTCAATGTAACTGCTGTCAGGCCTTATGGATGCACAGAGAATGAACTGCTCAAGCTGGCGGCATATGCCGAGTACAGTTCGACACATCCCATAGCCCGTTCTATTCTGCAGGCTTATGGTGAAGTCATAGATGAACATCTGATCGAAAGCAGTACTGAAACTGCGGGTAAAGGTATCCGGACTACTGCTCTTGGTCAGGACATATCTGTTGGCAATCTGGAATTTATAAAGGATTTTGCAAATTTCGACGAAATTATTCAGGAATATGATACTGAAATGGCCGGAACAACAATCCACGTTGCAGCAAATGGCCGTTACTTTGGCTGGATAGAAGTATCTGACACTCTCAAGAGTGATGCGGTAAAGGCAGTTGACGGGCTCAGGAAAAATGGCATCCGGAGGGTCGCAATGCTGACGGGCGACTCACGCATTCCCGCCGAAGCCGCGGCACGCAAACTCGGGATCGACGATGTCGGATACGGGCTGCTGCCTCACGAAAAGGCGGACCGGCTCGAGAAAATAATGTCGGCAGCAAACGGGCATACGGTTTTCGTCGGTGACGGCATAAATGACGCTCCTGTACTTGCTTCGGCAGATGTCGGGATATCCATGGGAGGCATAGGTTCCGACGCGGCCATCGAAGCATCGGATATCGTGCTCATGACAGATGAGCCGTCAAAGTTGACGGATGCGCTGAAGATAGCGTCATTCACAAGGAAAATAGCCCTGCAGAACATAATATTTGCCATTTCGGTGAAAGTTCTGTTCCTGCTGCTGGGAACTGCCGGCCTGGCAACCATGTGGGAGGCGGTATTTTCAGATGTGGGCGTGACCGTACTGGCAGTACTCAACACGCTGCGGATCAAACGGTACCGTGTATAAATCGCAAGGCAGCAAACGCCCTGCGGCTCGCATAACTTCATAATAGAATCTTCAGGATATGGAAAACTTCAGGTAATCAAGCTAATATAGTAATTAGCATTACACTCCATATTTCTGCCATGACACTCAGACAATTTGTTTTTTATAGTCCTTAATGGTAAAATTTTACTGAGGTTACCTTTCTTCTGTTTATATAATAACAGAAGAAAGGTAATGACTTCGAGCCGGAGGATATTATGAATCCCAAATTCACCAATTCTGCGAGATATAAATGTCTTGAGTTTCTGAAGAAGCATTCAGTTGATTTATATCTTTGCTATTGCGGAATGGAGGAATGCGATCCGGGGCATCATTATGGTCCGACTTCCCGATCTGAATATCTGATCCATTATATACTAAGCGGGAAGGGTATATTTCAGGCAGACGGGAAAACGTATCAACTTCGGGAAAACAATGCTTTCATAATCTGTCCTGATGAAGTTACTTACTACCAGGCAGATATTGTAGAAACCTTCCTGGTTATGCATGGCAGCAAGGAATCCATACTGAGACTTGTCAGGCTTGGTCAGTATCTTTGCTGCTTCATACAAATCATCCCATGTCCAGGTCTCATCGGGATAATCCAGGCCGGCTTCGTCAAACATGGTCTTGTTGTACCACAATCCAATCGTATCAAAATCCTTTGGCACGCAGTATTGCTTATTGTTAAAGTTGTAAAGGGTAACAAGACCTTCGGGATAATTATTCAGGTCGACTTGTCACTGGAGTCAATAAAGCTGTCCAAGGTCATCATCATTTCGTTGGAAGCATATCTGTAGAAGTTGTTTGAATGCATCCAGAATGTATCAGGGAGAGTGCCCGCAGTAGCCGCGGCATCAAGTGCCGTCCAGTAATCGGACCAACCGTTCAGCTGGATCTCGATTTTGATATCACGATTAGCCTGCATAAACTCGGCAGCCATTTTTTCAAATCCAACTGCCTGGTTGCTGTCCCAAAGACCGTATGTAATAGTCACAGGTCCTGAAGCAGACGTTGTTCCCCCTTCTGAAGCATTTCCCTGGGTATTTGAAGTTTATGTTGACGGCGCTCAATTATTTGTCGCAGTATCCCCGCAACCTGTCAACACGGTCAGTGCAAAAACTACCATCAGCATTACAATAAAAACCCGCCTTTTCATAAGCCAATTATCCCCCTTCGTTATGGTTTTCGGACCATATCTTAATGCTTGTATGGTATAACAAATCAACTACCCTGAGAATGGAATTGTGTGTTTTTTACATGGAGATATGTGATTTTAAAACTCAGAACTCATAATTATGCACACAACTCCATGCAGCAGACTTTCACCGGCCAGACTTTGCATGCATATGGCATAAAAAGGGTCAGGCGCTGACAGGAACGCCTGACTGAAATAGTTGGAAGGGGGCTTTGGCCTTAAAGATATGTCAGAAGCAAACAAAAGAAACGATCCTGTTCAGGTCGATGCCAAAGTAGATCCATCTGAAGCCTATCCATCTCCACCCTGCAACCGAGCGTCTTCCGGTAAATACAAGCCAGGCCCAGAATTGCTGCCCGTTATCGAGCCAGATATATACATATCTGAACATGCACCGTCTTATAGAACCAGGATCCACTGCCAATACTCCTGCCGTCTGCTGAGCAGCCGCCTGTTGAGGGATAAATGACGGAGGTCGGCCTGGGGGTGGTCCTGTGCCAGCTCCCTGACCCTGCGGGAAGCCTGGCCCCTCACCCGGCGGGAACACAGGTCCCTGGCCCGGCGGAAAGAAACCCGGCCCCTGTCCGGGCGGGAAAAACTGACCTGTCTGGAACGGACCGAATATGCCTCCAAAGACAGATTGAGGCTGCCTGTCATCAAAGTGATCCTGCATCATGCTCACTCCCTTATATGTCTGATATAACTTATGCAGGACCAGATACAAAGGTTACATAAAAACTCAACGCAAAATTATCACTATTCCAAAAGGATGTCAGCAACCTTATCTTTCGATTTTTTTGCAAGATTCCACACGATTAGTCAGTTTCAAATTGAAGGAAACAGCAAAAAATGATATTGTATATACAATATTAATTTATAACAGACGGAGGCACGATGAACGGTAAATTTGGAACAGACTTGACAACAGGCAGTATACCAAAGCATCTGGTGCGATTTTCGCTCCCCATGTTCATAGGTAATCTGCTGCAGACAGCACTTGGCTTCACAGATGCCATCTGGGTAGGCAATATAGTCGGCCCCAATGCGGTCGGAGCCACACAAGTCAGCTTCCCCATCCAGTTTCTATTGATCGCGCTCTCAAATGGCGCAACACTGGCTACGACTATATTGGTTTCACAGTATTACGGGGCAGGCGACCATGAAAAAGTAAAAAAAACGGTAAACAATTCTTTCAGTGTAGCATTGATATTCGGCGCACTCCTCACAGCCATGGGGCTGCTGCTGTGTGACGACATACTGATATGGATGAATACGCCTCCGGAGATATTCCCGATGGCATCAAGCTACCTGAAGATCATAATATCGGGATTTATCGTCACATTCCTGGTCAACCTCATAATGTCCATTTTAAGAGGAATCGGTGATACGATGACGCCCTTGATTTTTATGGCGATCGCAGTGGGCATCAATATAGTGCTGGATCCGATACTCATAATCGGCATCGGGCCCATCCCGAAAATGGGCTTCAACGGCTCTGCCGTTGCCACCGTCATTTCACAGGTTATAGGCCTTGTGACAGCACTGATATATCTCAACAGAAAAAATCACTTCATAAGTATCGACTTCAAAAGCCTGAAGCTGGAAAGGGCACATGTCATCAAACTGTTCAGGATAGGCTTTCCTTCCATGCTTCAGCAATCACTGATTTCCATTAACTCAGTATTCATTACGGGCATGGTCAACCGCTTCGGCGCAGATGCCACCACTGCATTTGGTGCATCGGGCAGGATAGAGAGCATCGTATTCATGCCGGCCATGTCCATAGGCCTGGCTGTCTCCGCCATGACGGGTCAGAACTTGGGAGCCGGTAATGTAAAACGAGTCAGAGAGGTGTTCAAATGGGGGGCCATAATGACCGCAGGAATAACTCTGACCTTATCCGCGATTATCGTATTGTTTCCGAAACTGCTCTTGTCCATGTTCGTCCGGAAGCTTGAGATCCTGGAGATCGGAATCGGCTATCTCAGGACCCTGGGATTCGCATATATCCTGTTTGCGCTCATGTTCGTTTCCAACGGCGTCATCAATGGCTCCGGCAGGACCCTTGTGACCATGGCCATTACTGTACTGTCAATATGGCTGATCAGGATCCCGCTTGCCGCACTACTTTCATCCACAAGTCTTGGCATAAATGGCATATGGCTGGCCGTGGTCATCGGGTTTGCAGTGGGGCTGGCTGCCAGTGTCGTCTACTATTTTGCGGGCCGGTGGAAGAAAGCGGCGTTCAAACCAAGGCAATCCACAGGATAATACTGTCGGTGCCGTGCTCAGCCGGCATCGTTTTCTGTCCTGATGATCAGTGAGCCCTGTTCAACGTCGACTATTGCTGTCGAGCCCTCATGGATGGCATCTCTGATGATCATCTTTCCAAGCTCTGTTTCCAGCTCTCTCTGCAGGTAACGCTTCACTGGTCTTGCACCGTATTCAGGCACATATGTGGTCTCGGCGATGTATTCTTTCGCAGCATCAGTGATGCGCAGCTCTATGCGCCTGACTGCAAGCCTGCTGTTGATGTCGGCCAGCTGCAGATCTATTATCTTCGATATTACATCTCTGCCAAGAGGTTTGAACATGACTATTTCGTCGATACGGTTGAGGAATTCCGGTCTGAAATTGCTCCTCAGCTCAGCCATGACCAGCTCCCTCAATTCCGCATCATCAGTCCTGCCAGAGCGGATACTGTCCAGCAAGTATCTGCTGCCGAGGTTGGAAGTCATGATGACAACGGTGTCCCTGAAATTCACCGTCCTGCCCCGGCTGTCTGTCAGACGCCCGTCATCCAGCAATTGCAGCAGCGTATTGAATACCTCCGGATGTGCTTTCTCGATCTCGTCGAATAATATCACACTATATGGCTTTCTCCTGACTGCCTCTGTCAGCTGTCCGCCCTCTTCATAGCCCACATAGCCCGGAGGCGCTCCAATCAGCCTTGCAACACTGTGCTTCTCCTGGTACTCCGACATATCTATCCTCACCATATTTTCCTCGCTGTCAAACAGCGCCTCTGACAACGCTTTGGCAAGCTCGGTCTTCCCGACTCCCGTAGGGCCGATGAATATGAACGAACCGATGGGCCTGCGTGGATCCTTCAGCCCTGAACGCGCACGCAAAACAGCACCTGCCACAGCCTCCACCGCTTCATCCTGGCCGATGACACGCTTGTGCAGTATCTTGTCCAGGTTCAGCAGCTTTTCACGTTCGTTCTCCATGAGCTTTGTCACAGGTATCCCGGTCCACTTTGATACGATTTCTGCTATTTCATCCTCCGTCACTTCTTCCTTGAGGAGGCGCTCTTTCCCGGATGAATTCTGTCTGTCCTTTTCAGCCTGCAGCTCTCTTTCGAGTTCAGGCAGCCTGCCGTGCCTCAGCACAGCCAGTTCATCAAGGTCATATCTGCGCTCAGCTTCTTCTATCAAGCGCTTTGTTTCTTCGATCTGCTGCTTCAGCTCCTTCTCCCTGGCAAGCGACCTTTTTTCGCTTTCCCACTGGGCCTTCGCCAGATCGGACTTTTCTTTAAGCGTTGCAATCTCTTTTTCGAGGACTGCCAGCCTTTCCTGTGAGTTTTTGTCTGTTTCCTTTCTCAAAGCCTGTCTTTCGATCTCAAGCTGCATGATCTTCCGGCTGATCTCGTCCAGATCTGCAGGCATACTGTCTATCTCGGTCCGTATCATGGCAGCAGCTTCATCCATCAGGTCAATGGCCTTATCCGGCAAAAAGCGGTCGCTTATATAGCGGTTCGACAGTACTGCACAGGCTATTATCGCATTATCTGTGATCCTGACCCCATGGTGTATCTCAAATTTTTCTTTCAGCCCTCTGAGTATGGATATAGTATCCTCGACATCAGGCTGCTCAACCAGTACCGGCTGGAATCTCCTCTCAAGAGCAGCATCCTTTTCGATATATTTTCGGTATTCATCCAGTGTCGTTGCGCCTATGCAGCGGAGCTCGCCCCTTGCAAGCATTGGCTTGAGCAGATTGCCTGCATCCATGGAGCCTTCAGTTCTCCCTGCTCCGACAATGTTGTGCAGTTCATCTATGAACATGATGATCCTGCCTTCAGAGTTTTCAACTTCTTTCAGGACCGCTTTGAGCCTTTCCTCGAATTCACCTCTGTATTTTGCCCCTGCAATCAGTGAACCCATGTCAAGGGCAAAAATCGTTTTGTCCCTGAGTCCTTCGGGCACATCACCCTTGAGGATACGCTGGGCAAGTCCTTCCACCACTGCTGTTTTGCCGACGCCAGGCTCACCTATCAGAACGGGGTTGTTTTTTGTCCTTCTGGAAAGTATCCTGATTACACGTCTGATTTCCGAATCCCTGCCTATCACAGGATCCAGCTTTCCTTTCCGTGCCATGTCCACCAGGTCCCTTCCGAATCTGGTCAATGCCTCATATGTTTTTTCAGGGTTTTTAGATGTAATCCGCTGATTGCTCCTCACCTTGCTGAGGGCAGAAAGGAAATTTTCCCTGTTGATCCCGTTTTTCCTGAAAATATCTGCCGAAGGCGTGTTTCTTTCCTTCAGCAGTGCCATATATATATGTTCCACACCGACGTATTCATCCTTGAACCTGCCCGCCTCGTCACTCGCCTGAAGCAGGATGCTGTTCAATCTCCTGGATGCATACAGTCCGGAAGCACCCGTACCGTATACTGCCGGCAATTTGTCCAGTTCCCGCTGTACATCGCTGATAAGCAGTCCAATGTCGACCCCTGTGAAACTGATCAGCCTGGGGATCAAACCTTCTTTCTGCGTCAGAAGTGCCATATGCAGATGCTCACCATCCACCTGCTGATGGTTCATCCTCAATGCGATCTCCTGCGCAGCCCCAATGGCTTCCTGTGCCTTATCCGTAAATCTGTCCATATCCATGATCACTGACCTCCTTTTGTAGAGATTCCCTCAGAATCCTGCCTGGCAGGATCTAATCCCCGATCCTGCTAAGCTTTTCGTATAGCTCCAACTGCTCCCTGTTCAGCCGCTGAGGGTTTACGATAGCCACTCTGAGAAACAGATCTCCTCTTTTGCCCGACTTATCCCTGTAGCCTTTTCCCGCAGCCCTTATCCTGCTGTCTGTCTGTACTCCGGCAGGTATCCTGACGGATATCCTGCCATCCAGTGTATCGAAAGACTTCTCTGCACCAAGTGCAGCCTCCCATGGGTAAAGCTGCAGCCTGGCCTCCAGATCCAGCCCTTTCAGTTCAAATACAGGGTCTTTCCTGAATTCTATGCGCAGATACAGGTCTCCGTTCGGTCCGCCGTTGATACCGGGATTTCCCTGTCCTGCAAGTTTGATTTTCTCCCCCTGCTTTATGCCGGCAGGTATCCTGAGTGAAATTTTTTTACCGCCATCGGCACCTCTCAGGCTGATCAGCTTTTCTGCACCATTGAATCCGTCTGCCAGGGATATCTCCAGTACCGACTCCGTATCCCCGCCTCTCATCTTCATTCCCCGGCTGAAACGACCGCCGCTGCCCTTCCTGCCAAATATGCTGTCATCATTGAAAGAACCGAAGGGATCACCGCCTCCGAAAAACAGATCAAAGAAATCACTGAATCCGCTCCCGGCCGACGTGAACTCATACCTCATCCCGTTTCCGAAGCCAAACTGAGAAGGGTCAAAATCAGCACCGTGATAAAACTGTCCCTGTGCGCCGAACTGATCATACTTCTTTCTTCTTTCATCATTGCCGAGCACTTCATACGCTTCGTTGATCTCTTTGAACTTTTCCTCTGCAGCCTTGTCCCCGGGATGTGTATCCGGATGATATTTTTTTGCCAGTTTTCTGTATGCCTTCTTTATTTCATCCGCCGATGCCTTCTTGTCGACCCCGAGGATCTCATAGTAATCCCTGTATTTCATCCAATCACCCTCCAGGGCAGCACCGCATGGATACTGCTCCTTATGCGGCTCAGCCACTATATTATCCGCATCATGCACAGAAGTTATAATTGTCTGTTTAGCAGCAGTACAGTCCTGCTGACTTTGACTATCTTTGACCTATATATTATTATACACGGGAGAGCAAAAAATGCAAGAGATATTTCCCAGCAGTGGAATTAAGTTTTGCAAATCGGGAGAATGGCATATGCAGAAAAAGATTGCACACAGTGATCAGCAGCGGTATTTATCGGACTGCCCGGAAGCCGGTCCGGATAAATACCGCCGGAATATATCACAGTTCCATGGGCTGGCCTTTGTAGTCTATAAACCAGACATCTTCAGATATTTCCCTGTGTCCGCCTGTCACGATCTCATATATCCCCTCTGCTGATTCCCATGCTTCTATCTGTGCGGTCGTACGTCCCATGACCGTATTCATCCTGCCGGGATGCATGGCAAATATCCTGATATCGGACACAGTGCTCCTGAAAACAGCCACCAGTTTATTTGCGGCAGTCTTTGATATGGAGTATGCAGGGAAATTGCTGCCGGAGTTCTTTATGCTGCCGCCCTCTGATGTTATCGTTATGAACACGCTGTCGCTGCTTCTTTTTACAACAGGCGTGAAATACTTGATGATAATTGCAGGTCCGAGAAGATTGACGTCCATAGAGATCCTGAGATCCTCAATATCCATCCGGAGCAGATCATTTACCCTGTCTCCGTCACAGAGGACGCCGGCATTGCTTATCACGGCATCTGCCTGCATAAACCTTTCTCTGATCGCCTCTGCTGCCCGTACGACATCCTGCTCGGAAGTAACATCCACAGGCACAAGCATGATCTGATCTCCATACTTTGCTGCCAGCGCATCCAGTTCATCTTTGGATGACTTCGGATAGTAACATGCTGCCACATTGTGACCTTCCTCAGCAAACTTTCTGACAAGTTCAAAACCCAAACCGCGATTAGCTCCTGTAACGATGATTGTCATTTCGTATTACCTCCACTTCTGTATATATCCTGCAATGCATATCTAAAAAAAATAAACGGCAACAAGTGCCGCTTATTACTATAAAAGTCAGCATGTCATCTGTCCGGAGGGATTATGAGTTTATCTCCCACCATTATCTTATTCGGATCCTTTATGTCGTTGGCCTCCATAATAAGAGTATATTTACTCTCATCTCCGTAGAACCTTTTCGCTATCAGCATCAGCATATCACCGGATTTGACTATGTACGTGGTTCCTTCAGGCCCTATTTCGTTGTCGCTGCCCCCATCTGCCGGTTGCTGGCTTTCACCGCCATCAGCATCTGCCTGATCCTCATCCTCCTGTGACGGTTCCTGCTGGTCAGGAGTTTCACCATCCACAGAGAGTCCATCCTCACCCGGATCCGTGTCGCTGACAGTCTGGTCGTCATTGACCACAGGATCCTCCGCCTGCGGACTGAACAGTGTCCACAGCTTGTATCCGCCCAGTATGACCGCTGCAGCCAGAACCACAAGAACCACTACGGCTGCAATCGTTCCGATATCCACCGGTGCCTGCCGCTTGCGCGCTGCCGCATGCCCGGAATACCTCGGCTGCACTCTGACGGGTGACGGCTTGTAATGCGCCGGCCTGACCACATCATCGTCATAGTCATACTGCTCGCCCGCTTCTTCGATCCTGATCACCATTGCCGATATCGCTTCATCGGGCTCATTTTTCAGAGCCTCCGTCACAAGCTCGCCTGCTGCTTCGTCGGGCTCTGCACCAGAGGC
>DGEE01000150.1 GCA_002385815.1 Hungateiclostridiaceae bacterium UBA3934 | reverse complement strand
GTACGGTGAGTTTGAGATCATTTAAGCTTTCAGAAGCCGACAGGGAATATGTATTACGTGAAAAGGTGCCATTAAAACACATAAGCCCTTCGGGGCTTTTTTTATGCCATAAAACATGAGTGAAAAAAGATGGTAATGATAAGAATGCTGCCAGGATTGACAATACTTATATGCGATGTTATCATGTATCGTCGCACATAGGCTGGGCCTATAGCTGCGTTTATTATTAATTCGAAAAGCAGGTAAAATATGGGCATAACTCGCGACTTAACAGTGGGAAATGAAACTAAAGCAATATTAAAATTAGCACTTCCCATGATAGCCGGTAATTTGTTTCAACAATTATATAACATTGCAGATACGATCATCGTAGGCAGATTTATTGGTCCTGATGCCCTTGCAGCAGTTGGCAGTTCATTTTCGCTCATGGTTCTGTTGAATTCCATAATATTAGGGTTTTGCATGGGCAGCAGTGAAAATCGAAAGCTTTGCATATTTACCCGAGCAGGAATTTGGTAATGCATTTTCTACATTCATAGCTCAGAATCACGGCGCAAAGGAACGGGAACGTATACGAAATGGGATTCGTTCTGCTGTAAAGATTATTACGATTTATGGTGTGGTAGTTTCGGCATTGATCATATTGTTAGCTAAACCTTTAGTGAGTATTTTTATTGACGCCAATGAAACAGAGATTATTCAAACAGGCACACAATATCTATTTATCGTAGCAGGTTTTTATTGCCTGATAGGATATTTATTTATGTTCTATGGATTGTTCAGAGGTTCAGGAAGACCAGGGGTGTCTATAATCCTTACTGTCGTAAGTCTTGGAACAAGGGTGATCCTGGCCTATACACTTTCTTCAGTACCCTCGACAGGCCTTACAGGCATATGGTGGGCAATACCTGTTGGTTGGGCTCTGGCAGATATTACAGGTTTTTATATTATGAAGCGAAGTTGTTAAGTACAAGTGCCGCAGTAAGTTCGAAAGCCTTCGTATTTATTCCACGATCCCCGGGATTGCACTGGCAAATACATATCCAAACGCTCATTTTTGCTTACAATCACCAGAAACCTGTCGTTCCCAGCGGTCTTTAAATCGGTCCGGCCTGCTAATTCAATGGCTTACCGAGGCCGGACACGATCCAGCCGGTTTACTATATGCGAAATTATTGCTATTATTGCTTCATAGACATTTCTACAAGGAGAAAAAAATGATCGATCCTGTTATTACTGCCCGCTCTCTTGGGGAAGAAATGGCATATTTGCCGCTGGAAACACAGCATTTGGCTGCATCTGTGATCTGTGAGGAAAGCGGCGGTCCATCGGATAAACCGTATGAGTTATGCATTCGGATAAAAAACACCGGAAGCGCACCGTGGAAAGGTGTTATCCGCATCTCACTGCCTGTGGATGCGTCTGCGCCGAGGTTTTTCCTGCCCGGCTTCATGTACGGTACCAACCGTGGAGAGGCGCCGCTGACAGTTGACAGCAAATGCCCGCGCCTCCGGGAAGATGGCGAATTTCCCGCCTCCGCATGGTGGATGGTTCGAAGCGACCGGCTTTCCCATCCCTGTGCCTTTGCTTATGGAAACGGACGCCTGACCGGTTTTGCGGCGACGCCTTATTACGTGAGCTGCGGCGACCGGCGGGAACCGTGGGAGCCCGGCATACAAGGAGAATTTGACCAGTACACGGGTTTCGGATGCTCCATAAAGCCGGGTGAGGTCTGGTATACGCTGGGTTACGAGAATGCGCCGTGGTTCTTTCTTGATTCACATCAGTACTATCCGCGAGCACCGCTGGATAAAAACTGCTTCAGCATAGGGCAGGGAGAAGCGGTTGAAGTCCGGATGTACTGCTTCGATATTCCGGGAGACGATGAGCGGGTGCTTCATGACGCACTTAAATGGGTTTACCGGAAGTATCATGAGTCGCCCCGCCGCCTGTGCAGTGTGCAGGAGACTGTTCGTGATATGGCAAATGCCATTGCCCGGGATGCGTGGCTCCCTGAAATACATGCCTATTCATGCTTCGTGTTCGACAAGGGAGGCCATTTCGAATACAGGCTCCTGCCCTCCATTGCGTGGACGAACGGCCTGGCTGCGGCAGTTCCGATGCTTGCCTCAGCGCTGCGTTTGAAGGATGAAGCTATTCGACAGCAGGCCCTGGACTGCATCGACCATATCGTTCGCAACTCTATAAATGAGCAGAACGATCTGCCCTACCTGGCAGAGCATGACGGTAAATGGAGCAACCGTGGATGGTGGTACGACCGGCAGCGGACGCCGGGGCATGCAGCTTACCTGGTGGGGCAGAGTGCGTATCTGGTTTTGAAGGCATACGCATTGGAAAAACGTGAGCGAAATATCATTCATGATGACTGGCTGGATTTTGCAAAAAAGGTCATCACACAGACAGAAAAAAGCCGCAATGCGGATGGAGAGTATCCATACATTTTATCTGAAAAAACGGGCGCAGGGCTGGAATATGATTCTTTTTCCGGTGCGTGGTGCATGGCAGCGGCAGCATATTACACCTTCCTCACAGGTGACAGGACGTATCTGCCTTCGCTGCTGCAAAGTGCAGACTATTACCATGATACCTATATCCGACACCAGGAGTGCTACGGCGGTCCACTGGATATCGATAAGAATATCGACTCGGAAGGCATCCTTGCCTATATCCGCGCGGTCCGCCATCTCCACGAGATCACCGGTGAAGAGTCTTTGCTCACGTATTTGCGGGATGCGCTGTATTACGAATATACCTTTAAATTCTGTTACAACTCTCCGATCAAGGTACCGCCGTTGAGCATTACAGGCTGGTCCAGCTGCGGAGGAAGCATTACCTCGGTAGTTAACCCGCATATCCACCCCATGTCCTCTTCGGTGATGGATGAGATGGTTTACTTCCTGTCCAGGCATGACGATGAATATATCAGGAGCCGATTGGAAGATACACTTCTATGGAGCTGCCAGTGCCATATGATCACTGACCGGGAGTATGGCTACGGCAGGAAGGGATGGATGTCCGAACGGTTTTGCCACAGCGAGGGTCTGCTGACGGAGCGTTATCCGGACGGGACACCTGCCAGCACTTGGTTTGCGCTGATGCCCTGGGCCTGCGGGTCGATCCTTGAGGGGCTGACAGGTGAACTGTGGCCGGAAGCTACGGAGGAATAAATACAAACTCTGGATCTGTGCAGGCCGGGATGTGCTTCCTTAAGACGCTTATCTCGGAATACTTCCGGCTGCTTGGCATTGAGTCTGCCTGCGGCATGGGCGTTTTACCCGTCAACGGCCTGGTATCGCCGGGCGAGATCGCAAATGAGTTTCTGAATATCCGCTCTGAAGGCCCGGCCTCAGGTTTTGTCGATAAAGCCGCCGTGCAATATGGCGGCAAGCTGTCCCGCATAAAACCGTGCCGGGTCATACACTTCAAGATGGATGCCGCCGCCCTGAAGGCTGTCGCTGTCAGGAAGGGCGCGACCGTCACAGCGTACATACTGTCTCTTGTGTTTGCCGCAGGGAAAAAGGCAACTGATGAATTAGAAGGCGACTTCAATATCCAGGTCCCCGTAAACATGAGAAAGTTCTATCCTTCGGAGACCCTGAGAAACTTTTCCATGTACTGCGGCATCAGGATTCCGCTGGCAGAGATCTCCGAACCGGACGCGCTGATACCGGAGATCATGCGCCAGCTCACGGAGAAAGCCTCATGTCAGGCTATGAATGAGATGGTTAAGGCAACTAACAGAATAGTAAATGCAATCAGATTCATTCCTCTCTTCCTCAAAGCGCCTGTTGTAAAGCTGGTATATGGCTTTATAGGGGACAGGGGTTTCAGCAACACGCTTTCTAACCTCGGCGTGGTATCATTGCCGCCGGAAATTGCCGGACGAATAGACAGTATGGACTTTGTCCTGGGAGCAGCGATCACTAACCGTACGAGTTGTGCGATGGTGACTTTCGGGAATACTGCAACGCTGTCAGTATCCAAGAATACGGCAGATCCCTGTAACCGGCATACTATCCTTCGCCGTTCTTGCAGCCTGCATGAAAACTATGCGCGGCAATATCAAAAGCGAATTGAAAAAGATGTTCCATACCATTTAAACGGATCGCCAAAGCGATCAGGTGCCGGTAACTGTGCTGTCCAATCATTCCGATAGCAAGTAAAGGGCACGTGGATACGATATTTTTCTCTGTGCTCATTTAAATAATGTGTTCATTTAAATAACAGGTTAGAAATGTTTGATAACTAGTGTAAAATATATGCTGGGAGATGAGGGTGTGGCTTCAGTTATTCCTGACAAAGAGATAGAGCCTAATGAACTTATTGACGCAGCGGATAGAGCATTATACAAGGCAAAGGAATATGGCCGCAACAAAGTTGAGGTTTGGGAAAGTCAACAAGAAAAACAGATTATTTGACAAGGCAAATCCACCGGGTAGATGCTTTATAACTGGTCAATATAGATGTTGGTAGTTTGTGAGTGGTCGATTCAGATGCTTTTGCAAAAGTTAAGGTTGTGTGGTCAGTATTGATTTCTTAGATTAAGCTGACATAATGGTTGTATATAGCCTGACAGCATGGATGTAACATTGTTCGATGTTTATTTCCGTTGATGATTTATACATGCTTAAGCTTTAAACAGCTTGTTTTGATTAAGAAAAAGACCCAGCCGGAAGCCTTTCCGAAAGAGAATGCGATCTATTCCAGTTGCAGACACCGTTGCGATTTATGTGTGCATTATATTGGTGGGAACCTTGTCTTTTTATCTTTAGAGTAAAGTAAGGAATGTTAATATACGTTGCTTGTGGCAACGGGTAGCAACAGGTAGAATTGCAGTAACAACTTTAAGAAAGGTAGTAATGCGTTTTAGTCCTTTATCGACTTTTGCTCACTTTTGTCGACGCATTATAGAAGGGAGTTTTTCTAGTGTTAAGTGAAAACATAAAAGCAATCAGAAAATCAAAGGGACTTTCTCAGGAAGAACTTGCCGTCAAATTGAATGTGGTAAGGCAAACAATTTCTAAATGGGAACAGGGATTATCGGTTCCGGATTCGGATTTGCTAATTGCTATGTCAGAGGCGCTCGAAACGCCAGTTAGTACTTTGCTTGGAGAAAATATTGTGGAACAGAAGGCTCATGACTTAAAGGCTATTTCTGAAAAACTTGAGGTTGTTAACCTGCAATTAGCTCAAAAGAAGGAATCGAGGAGAAAAGCAATTCATTGGCTTTTTATAGTACTGTGTGCTGCCATAGTGATAAGTTCTGCCACATTGATTGCTGCAGGCAGCCCTTACTTAGGATGGAACTATAGTGATCCTGAAACTGCAGTAGTTGGAGTGACTTATCATGCATTTGAATGGTTGTTCTTCAGAATAGCACCTATTATCCTTGTAGGGGGGATTGCAGGAATAATCCTGACACGAAAAAAAAGATAAATTGAGATAGAATCTGCGCTAGCGTCAGGGCTTAAGTGCAAAATGCGCACACGGGGACATGCATAGGCAAAATTTTGGGATAATAATAAAGACGGTGAAATGAAATAGTAGCATTTTTGATTTCAAACAGAAAGATGCCGGTCGATGAGAGGCTCATGGATAGAAAATGTGAATACCTCCTGGAGTCGCGGACCGAAAGATATATAGCGGGCTACGACGGAGAGCACACCGTTATCAGGTGCAAGGGTATCGCTATGGCTGTTGTACTCTGTGAGACAGGTAATGTGAGTTACCTATAAAATTAGGTGGTAACACGAGACAAACTCTTGTCCTTTTGAACAGAAGGGCGGGAGTTTTTTTAATATGAAATGGAGGAGGATTTTGAATGCTAGCGCCAAATGAGCAATTAAAAATCAATTTGAAAGGCGTTCATCAATGCGTGGATGAGTATCATTCTCAGAAGGAAGTAGAAAAGGCCATGGCTTACTATGACGCTGCGTTCAGTAAAAAGGCTGTTCCCGATAACATACCTTCTTTGCTTGCAGATATAGATACGGATACAGTTAATTATGTTATTCCTCAGCTGATAAAGCTGGAATCAGTAAAAAGCAGGAGTGAATTTATCCGCCTGGTAAGACAGGGAGGAGTCCGGATCAATGGTGAGAAGATTAATGAACATGATTTAAATCGGATCCTGGTATATTCAGATGTCATTAAGCTGATGATGCAACAGGATTTTGCT
>DGEE01000115.1:32561-33034 GCA_002385815.1 Hungateiclostridiaceae bacterium UBA3934 | reverse complement strand
CTGACCGTATCCCACATCTATGGCAATGACCTTTGAAGCTCCGTTTTGCAGCATACAGTCAGTAAATCCGCCTGTGGACGCTCCTGCATCAAGTGCTGTCTTGCCGTTGAGCCGGATGTCGAAATATCGCAGTGCTTTTTCCAGCTTCAGTCCTCCCCTGCTCACATAGGGTATCTGGTTTTCCTTCAGTGTGATTTCCACATCTGATGGATACATCGCACCTGCTTTATCGGACTTTTCCCCATTGACAAACACAAGACCGGCCATTATGGAACTTCTGGCCTTTTCTGCGCTTTCAGACAGACCTTTTTTAACCATCAGATTGTCCAGTCTTTCCTTTTTCAAGCAAATCCTCCTGTATAAAATGCAGTGAGATCAAAACACGATACAGCAGTCCGAACATGTATTGCTCATCTTCAACAGCCGCCATATACCAACTTTACAGCTGATCCTTCAAATCAGCTGCTTCTGAG
>DGEE01000115.1:31153-32287 GCA_002385815.1 Hungateiclostridiaceae bacterium UBA3934 | reverse complement strand
CTGTCCGGGAAGCCGAACACTTTCGTTTTTATCAAAAGACTATTTGCATTGAGCAGTTCAAGGATACTGCTCCCGAATCCGCCCCGGATGCAATTGTCCTCCAGAGTCACCAAAGCACGGGTTTTTGCTGCACTGTCCAAAATGAGTTGTTCATCCAGCGGCTTTGCAAACCTGGCATTGATTACCTCAGCATGTATCCCTTTTTCAGCCAAAAGCTCTGCTGCCTGCATTGCTGTCTCCACCATTTTTCCGATGGCTGCTATGGTGACATCTTCACCTTCCAGTATCCTGACACCCCTCCCATGCTCAACATCGACCGGCTGCCCAAGTATTTCCTTCCCTGTACCGCGCGGATATCGTATTGCAAAGGGTCCTTTATGATGCAGGATCCCATAATCCAGCATCTGTATGAATTCATGATAGTCTGCAGGTGCTGCTATCGTCATGTTCGGTATATGGTTCAGATATGACAGATCATACAATCCCTGATGAGTTTCTCCGTCTTCCCCTACAAGCCCCGCCCTGTCAATGGCAAAAACCACGTGCAGATCCTGAAGCGCAGTATCGTGCATTATCTGATCATAGGAACGTTGCAGGAAAGTCGAGTATACTGCAACCACAGGCTTGAGCCCAGCCCGTGCCAAACCTGCCGCAAAGGTGACTGCATGCTGTTCTGCGATCCCCACATCGAAAAACCTGTCAGGATAAAGCTGTGAAAATTTATCCAGACCAGTCCCGAGAGGCATGGCAGCAGTGATGGCCACCAGTCCGGGGTCAATGGCAGCCAGCTCCGCAAGCCTTTGACCGAAGATATCAGAATAAGATGGACCGTTGTTGACCTTGACCTCTCCGGTCTCTATTTCAAAGGGCGAAATACTGTGGAACTCCTGCGGCTTATTCTCTGCAACTCCGTAGCCCTTGCCCTTCTGCGTCATGATATGAATCAATACAGGTCCTCGCATCCCTTTTGCATTCGACAGCACCTTTGTCAGTTCTGCGATATTATGCCCGTCAATAGGGCCCAGATACTTAATTCCCAACTCTTCGAAAATCATCCCGGGCATAACCATGTATTTTATCGTACCCTTGGCTCTGTCCAGCATGCGCGCAGCTTTTTCGCCTATGGCAGGCAGC
>DGEE01000115.1:17669-30911 GCA_002385815.1 Hungateiclostridiaceae bacterium UBA3934 | reverse complement strand
TTGCTTATGGACATACCGTTGTCATTCAGGATAATGATCATATTATTGGGTGAACGCCCTACATCGTTCAGGGCTTCAAAGGCCATGCCTCCTGTCATTGCCCCGTCACCTATGACAGCGACGACAGAATAGTCCTCGTTCAGGATATCCCTGGCTCTTGCATAACCCAGCGCAGCTGAAACTGATGTGCTGCTGTGTCCTGTATCGAAACTGTCATATTCGCTCTCGGCGCTTTTGGGGAATCCTGATATGCCGCCAAACTGCCGCAATGTTTCAAATCGGTCTCTGCGGCCTGTTATTATCTTGTGGACATATGACTGATGACCCACATCCCAGATTATTTTGTCCCGTGGAGTCCTGAAAACCTTGTGAAGTGCCAGTGTCAGCTCTACAACGCCCAGGTTTGACGCAAGATGCCCTCCGGTCACGGAAACCCGTTCGATAAGAAACTCCCTGATTTCTTCAGCGAGCTTCTCCAGGCTGGGGATGTCAAGCTTGCGTATATCTTCAGGTGATTTTATGTTGTAAAGGATATATGTTTTATCTCTTTTTTCTGCCATTCTTCGCATTTCCTTTTTGCCCGAAAACTAATACTTTGTTTTGCAGAAAACAAATGATGGTACCTACCCTGTATATTATATAATTACTGTTCTGCAATGCAATTATTTTACCCAATGCTTTTCCTCCGACCGTCAATGCTGTTATCAGGCCAGTCACTATCAGCTCCACTGCCGATACTTTCACAGAATCTCCTATGAGCCTGAAAATCAAATAAGCACCAGCTGCTCCGCTGATGATGCCACAGATGTCTCCGATAACATCATTACATACATTGGACACCTTGTCTGCATTCCTGATCAGTTTGATTGCATGCTTTGCCCCATACATTTTCCTGGATGCCATCGAATGAAAAGGTGCTTCCTCTGCAGCAGTCACAGCCGTACCAATGGTATCGAATATGATGTTTATCAGAATGATTATCAGGATAACAAGAAATGCCGTAAAAATCCTGGCTTCCTTCAGCACATCGGATGAAGCAGCCGTAAGTATCACTGATATAAAAAAAGACACAATAGTTATTGTCAGGATCCAAACAATATTATTGCCATTCAAACTGGCAGCCGGCGACGACTTGAGCCTGCTTTTCCTTCCGCCGCCAGGACGCCTGTAATTATCCTCCAAAAATATTCCTCCGTAATCCTATGTAATGGGAAGCTTCAGCAAAAATCCTTTTGCAGACCTTCCTCTGTAATTAAAGTTTATTAAAAGGTGGCAATATGCTGAGTTAATTTTGCGGCTTAGGTCAGGCAGGATTTCCCCGGCAGGTACTGAAATGTCGCCAAATCAGCGGTTTCCCTTTGAACCTGCAGCTGCAGCGTTACCGCTGGCAGAGCCTGATCACCACTTAGTCCACACTGCAATCCTCAGCATATCTCTTTCAGGAACAGTCTAGGGGTTTTCCCCGGCAGTCTGTCCGCTTCCTAGCCTCTTTTGCAAGCATGGTTTCAAACAGCAATAATGCACTCATACCGGCCAGTAATCATGCATCTGATCCATTATCCACCATACCCACTCAAGGCAGGCTACACTGTTCGCAGCACCCGAAGTACCGCATAACAGGTTTAATCCCTGATCGTAGTCGAATGCAGTCTCGTCCCGTCTGAAGTCAGCAGGTCGAGCCCGCAGACCTGAACGGCTGAGTCCGGCAGTTCTTCCACAAGTCAGGGTCTCCACGGTAAAGGGGTCAACGCCTGCATGCCATTGCAGATCGCCCCTGAACCTTAACTCCCAGCACCGACCCACCGCTGGGCGCAGCGAGCCGGCACAAGGAACTTCATCGATATGCCCTTTAACGGATTTTTAGGCCCGTCCTGAGAAGCGGCAGTACTGACTAGAATACTGCGCCACCCTGTTTTCGCATCTCCATTATAACATATATGCCCCAACTGATAAAGAATCACCAAAGCAAGATTTGAAACAGCCATCTGCGTATTGGCTCGTTATATCACTCTATCTGGCTTATACTCATCCGCAATCATGCCAGTATCACTATCGTTCTTTTTGCAGCCTGTCGATGCCGTCCGGATGAAAAATGCATACTCCGGTGTTTTGCTGTAACCTTCAGTTATTCCTGTCTCTTATATAGAAGGCAATATCCCGTAAAAAACCAGCTTTGTCACCAAAACAGGCAAGGGCATCAACAGCAGCCGCCACAGAACCTTCCAGTAATCGGGTCGCCTGTTCCAGTCCATACACTGTCGCATACGTGTTTTTACCGGAGATGGCGTCGCTCCCTGATGGTTTCCCCATCTGATCGGTGCTTCCCTTCACATCCATGATATCGTCCTTTATCTGAAATGCAAGGCCGATATTTGCGGCATATTCCGCCAGAGCTTCGTATTCAGATTCTGCAGCTCCGCCAATGCAAGCGCCTGCCAGTACCGCCGCATTGATAAGTGCTCCTGTCTTGCATCTGTGCATATATTCAAGAATGTCTTCCGAAAGCTCGCAACATTCAGAGTTGATATCCAGGGTCTGCCCGCGGATCATGCCTTCGGCGCCGGCATTGGAGGCTATCACTTCCATCGCCTTCACACATGCTGTCAGATCTCCTTCCTTTTTTCGCATATGGGATGCGATGAGTTCAAAAGCCTTGTTGAGCAGCGCATCTCCTGCCAGGATCGCCATCGCTTCGCCGAATACCTTGTGATTCGACGGCACGCCGCGTCTGTAATCATCATTGTCCATTGCCGGAAGGTCATCATGTATGAGGGAGTATGTATGTATCATTTCGATGGCACATGCAAAGGGCAGTATATCATTTTTACTGCCGCCAAGCATTTCACACACAGCAAGTGACAATACCGGTCTGAGTCGTTTTCCCCCGGCCGCCAGACTGTATTTCATCGCATTATATATTTCTGCTCCAGGCCTGTCATCTGTTGCAAGACTGCTGTCGAGCGCGTTATTCACGATATTGAGATATTCTTCGTATTTTTTTCTGAAATCTGAAGTTCCGTCCATGTGCACCTTCCGTTCTGATATCAACTCATCGCCCCTGTTCCAACTCGGGCAACTCCTTTTCCGTCACACCGTTTTCTCCCTCGATAAGCATCGTGATGCTGCGCTCTGCTTCATCGAGCTTCTTGCTGCAGTATTTTGTCAATTCGACACCTCTGCGGAAAAAACTTATTGACTCATCCAGCGTCAATTCGCCTTTTTCAAGCTTCTTGACTATCTCCTCAAGCTCTGCCATTGCCTGTTCGAATGTAACTTCTTTATTATCCATTGTTATCCCCCTCGATACTGTCGACAGTGCAGCCAAGTCTGCCGTCGGTCAGACTGATCTCCAGCCTGTCACCCACGCTGACAGCATGTATGGATTTTATCAGACTGCCGTCTTTTTTGGATTTTGTTATACTGTAGCCTCTGGCCAGTGATTTCAGCGGACTCAGTGTATCAAGTGTAGCAGCCAGCAGCGAGAGTCTGTTTCTGTATTCTGTGTTCAGTGCAGATAATGCCTTCTGCATGTATTTTTTCTGCACATCCAGCAGCATTCTGTCCTGATAGATTTTGTTCAATGGCTGCCTGAATGCAACACTGCCTTCTATCCTCTTAAGTAAGAGTCTTTCCATGGATGTTTTTTTCATTACTGCATTTCTGAGGCGGAGTCTCAATCCATCAAGGCGGTTCTCCACCACTGCCCGCTCAGGCATGACAAGCTCTGCCGCTGCTGAAGGAGTGGGAGCCCGAACATCGGCAACGAAATCAGCGATGGTGAAATCAGTTTCGTGTCCGACAGCTGAAATCACAGGTATCCGTGACTCATATATGCTTCTGGCTACGATCTCTTCATTGAAGGGCCAAAGCTCTTCAAGCGACCCTCCTCCTCTTGCCACTATAATTACATCTACATTGTCAAGTTCATTGAATCTGCGTACGGCAGCCGCTATCTGACCGGCAGCCTGCTCTCCCTGGACCTGGACAGGATAGAGCTTCAAATTGACATTGTAGAATCTTCTGCTCAACACATTAATGATGTCTCTGATCACGGCTCCGGTGGATGAGGTGACAACACCGATAGCCCCAGGCAAAAACGGCAGCCTTCTTTTTCTTGATGCATCGAACAATCCCTCTGCTTCGAGCTTCTTCTTCAGCTTTTCAAAAGCTATGTAAAGGGCCCCGATGCCGTCAGGCTGCATCTCCTCAGCATAAAGCTGGTACTGACCGTCTCGTTCGAATACCGAAATGTATCCTCTGATAATGACCTTCATGCCGTTCTCCGGCATAAAAGGCAGCAACGATGCATTTGATCTGAACATAACACATTTCAGCAACGACTTTTCATCCTTGAGTGTGAAATAGAAATGACCGGAATAATGGTTTTTGAAATTGGATATTTCACCTTTCACCCATAATCCGGACAAAACAACATCTTTCGATATCAGGTCCTTTATGTATTTATTCAGTTGGGAAACAGTCAAAACATTCATTGCGGACATCATGTTCAATAACCGTCTTCACTTTCTGTATCTGATTTTTCGTCTCCAGCACCTGACTTGATATCTGATAACCTGCTCAGTATGCCGTTTATGAATGAACCGGCATCCTCGCTGCTGTACTTCTTCGCCAGCTCAACCGCTTCATTGACAGACACACTGAAAGGTATGTCATCCCTGAAACAGATTTCATATATACTGAGTCTCAGTATCGACAGGTCTATTTTGGATATTCTTGAAATCTTCCAGCCCCTGGAATGTTTCTCTATGGTATCGGTAATAAACTTCGAATTACCATACACACCATATACGATATCTTTTATATAAGCTGAATCATTTTCTGAAAAACTGTTTTGTTCAAAGAAAAGACCGAGCTGACCCTCTATATCATCCTTTTGTATCTCCATCTGGTATAAGAGCTTCATTGCCATTTCCCTGGCTGCTCTTCTTCCCATCTTTCATCCTCCTTCTGACTGCTGTAAAAACTCTGCTCCTCAACGATAGGTGCCAGGCGGCAGGACTCTGTCAAGGAGGTTCTTTATGTAATTTTTGTCCTCATGCATCCTTTTCCCGATATAATATCCTACACCAGTCAAAATTGCAATAAAAAGTACCCTGAAAAAACCAAGCACCAGTATGAGTACCGCCAGCAGGAGTCCGGCGGCTGCCCCTTTTATTGCACCACGGTGTTCGTTATAGTATGCCAGGATCTTTTCTGTATCCATGGTCCCTGCCTCCTTATTCCACCCTTGGTCTGTGTGTGATGCCGGAATATATGCTGTCCACTACTACCCTTACAGCTTTTACAATGACACCGGCCGTATCTTCAACAGATTTTTTCACACGCTGCTGCACATCCTCAGTTATGACGGGGATGCTCATGTCCGGCATCACCACCAGTCTGATTTCTATCTCCACTCCATCATCAGATTTCCTGACCAAAGTCTTGGTTTCCCGGACTCCATTTGTCTTTTTCGATGCGTTTATTGCTATATTCTCGATGGAATTGAGTGAAATACTTATTTCTCCGATGTTAGTATGTTTGCTGACAGCTTTTTTATCCTTGCTGCTCCTGACACCTGAAAGCAGGAACATTATACTCAGAGCGAAAAAGACCAGTGCAACAGCAAAGACAGCTATCCTGAGCGCTGTGGCATTATCAGTCGAAATTGCCTGTATAATATGTTCTGAGATGTCCACATAAGCATCCGGAAAGATCGCCACATACATGGCGAATGCGGAAAACACAGCCAGACAGAATGCATATATTGCTAAAAGTATCCTGAAAAATATCTTCACCCGTCATACCACCCTTCATGTTCGAGCGTCACAACACATATGAATGGACTATCCCTCAGCTATGGTGACACCTCCCTGCCATAATCGGGCACTTTCTTCAGAGGAATATCCCCGTGTTTTTTCCTTCCTTACTGAAGAGTGTCACCATACTTATTATAGTTTATTTACCAAAAAAAATAAACCCTGACGGGTTTATTTGCGAATATATGTCTATTTTGTTTTTGTCTGCTCCTCCAGCAGTTCTTTCCTGTGTTCGCGTTCAATATTGACACCCTGTATATGTATGTTCACTTCGACCACTCGCAGACCTGTCATATCTTCCACTGCGTTTTTCACTTTTTCCTGTATAGTCCAGGCAACTTCAGGTATCCTGTAGCCATACTCGACGATTATATACAGATCGATGGCTGCTTCCCTTTCTCCTACCTCGACCTTTACTCCCTTTGACAGGTTTTTCCTTCCCAGAGCCTCTGCTATGCCTCCCGCGATGCCTCCGCTCATGGATGTGACTCCTGGAACCTCCATAGCAGCGATACCTGCTATTATGGCCACAACTTCGTCAGTGATCTTGATGGTCCCTATTTCATTGCTTACGCTCTGCACGTTTTCTTCCATTGCTTGCCTCCACAGGTTTATTTAATTATTGATTATAGCATGTTTGACGTCCAAAGTAAATCAATAGGGGACATTCCTGCTTTTTCGCACCCGACCGGCCTCATGCCGAAGGAGTGTCCCTCAGCATCAGAACATCGTGCTTATGTGGATGTCCTCGACATCGACATCTGCCTGCCGCATAACAATATCGGTTATCTGAGCTGCCTGCGAGCTTGTAAGGCTCGGAGTCTTCACTATTATATCGACGCTTCCGTTATCGGCAAACAGTATGAAGCTGTCTTCAAAGCCCATTTTGTTGATAAGGATCTCTATCCTCGATTCTCTCTCGAGATTCTCCGCAAGAGCCATCATCTTATTGTGGGCTTCTTCCCTTATCTCCGTGCTCACTGTGGCATCTTCGACTATGGCCTTCAGTGAATCGGCAGCCTCGCTCATGCTCTGTTCTTTATCCATTTTGGCCTGTATGAAATAGTCATTTGCCATTTTGGATGCCGTTATATTGACCTGATCACCAAATCCTTCATCAGCCAGATCGGAATCTGATCCAAACATCTCATCATTATAAATATCACTGTCGACATATAATGCTTCACCTAACCTGCCCTCCGAATCAGCCGACGTGCTCCCCTGTCTGTAGCTGTACTGCAGGTAGCCTGCCACGACGATCAACAGTATCAGCGCCAGAATGACTATCTGCTTTCTTTTCAAAACCATCATCACACTGCCCCCTTTATGTTACTTGCGACATTTGAACACTATTTCTGTCCATCTCAGTTAATAATATATTCAGCTCATTTTAAGTTTATAACGCATCTGTACAAAGAAAACTTTCTGATCCCGTCACTTTTTTCTCTGGACAACCTGGACCTTGTGGGCTGATATGTCCAGGACCACTGTCACGGCTTTACAGATCCTGTCTCTTACCTCGACATTTTCGGCACCCTCGGCAACCACCAGCACGCCCCGTATTTCAGGCTCCAGCTTTTTCAGGATGACAGGAGTTTTCCCTCCTGTTGACGAATCCTCGTAAACCAGATTACTTTCGTATTCCTCAGCCCTCATTTTTCTGGTTCCGCCTTCACTGTCCTTCTCATCTGTTTCATCCTGGCTTCTCTTTATATCATAAGCCGGTACTTTTTCACTTGTGGCAGAATAGGTGACCATCACATCCACCTTTCCGACTCCCTGGATCTGTGAGAGTATCGTTTGCAGCCTGGTTTCAATGTCTTCCGCATCTGTCCGTATCTCAGTGCCGCCGGTCCGGAACGTCCTGTTATCTGTAGCCGCTGTCTCCGGAACTGAATTATCCTTCCTGTTGTCTTTATGCCCAAACAAGGTCGATCCGGCTATAATGATTATCACTCCGATTATTATCACGACGGCTGTATTTTCTATCAGCTTTTTTCTGTCCTGCCGTGCTACCCATTCCCTGATTTTTTCTGTCATTTTTTTGGCAATTTCCATAGTATCACCTCGCAACCTGTGTGATGATTATATGCTCACGGCTTACGCCAAACACATTCGTGATCCGTTCCGACAGCTTTTCCTCCAGCTTCTTGTCAATTGTAGTTCCTTCTGGCATACTTCTCCGGTCTCCGATCTTTACAGGGTCGATCTTCCGGATACCAGGAGTTTTTATGAGATTCAGATCTTCTGTATCTGATGAGCTTTTGCCGGCAGGTATTTCTCTGCTGTCCCGATTGCCTGCATCTCTGTAGTCGGCAGCATCAGTCTCCGCTTCGATATATATGCGCTTGATCTCTCCGAATGAGGCTGAATTGTAATCTTCATTTATGATCACATCAGCTTTTGCCTTTTCCACCCCATCCACTTCCTGCGCCTGATGCTCTATCTGTTCTATGATCCTTTTGCGATACAGTCTTACGGTCTGTTTTATCTGCTCCTCTTCGAACAGCATGCCCGCCTTTTCTATTTCCTTCCTGTCGATGGCGCTGGCTGCCATTGTCTGAGAGGATGAAAAATCAAACGGTTTGCCGAACAAGCCGGTGACAGGCTCTATTATGGCAATGACAAGTATCGTACCTGTCATCAGATTTGCGTATTTTCTCATTTTGCCTTTTGGCAAAAGCATTTCAGTGATCACGATAAACAGGACAAGAATTACGATATTGACAGTCCAGTTTTTAACGAACTCGAGCATTACTGCCTCATCCCCTATGTCTTGTATCCCTATCTAAGCATGGCGCTTATATTTCCGGCACTTATCAGTGCGGCAACGCTGACCATGAACATGAATGACACCGATGCAGATAAAGCAAAAATATGCAGCATCGAACCGGCTATTTCATTTATGCAGTTGGTAATACGGCTGTCCGATATGGGCTCGAGCAATGCACCGGCTACCTTGAAGAGTCCTGCCAGTGCAATGATTTTTATAAGCGGCAGCACGCAAATCAGCAATATGCCGATCATCACTGCAAAACCGGCGGCATTCCTGATCATCAATGTACAGCCTATGACTGTATCTGCTGCATCTGAAAGAGTCTTGCCGACTATTGGTATAAATGTGCTTATGGCAAATTTGGCCGCCTTTTGAGTCGCGCCGTCTATTACAGCTCCCAGCGAACCCTGCAGGGAAACTGCTATGATAAATATAGTAAGTATGATGCCCAGGGACCATGACACTATTTGTCTGATCAGGCTCACCAGCCTCGTGAGCTGGATTTTTTCCGATATGTTGTTTACTATGGTCAATATCGCAGAAATAAAGACCAGGGGTACAAATACGTTCCTGATTATGGTGGCGGAAGCCTCTACGATCAAAAGCATCACCGGATGTAGTATACCCCCGGCGGTAATGTTTCCACCTGAGATGAGCAGTGCCATCATAACCGGTATGATCGCATACATGAAACCCACCATACGGTCGATGATGCCGATGCCCATTTTCATCACCGTACCGAAGCTGACAAGCAGTATGGATATCATTACTATATAGCAGACATAAAAAGCTATTTGTCCTGCTCCCTCACTCATGAACCCTGTCTGGAGATTTTTCAGCAGTGCACATATTACAACCAGAACTGTGATTTTTGCAAGGATACCTATGTTCTGGTAAAGCTCCCTGAAAAAAATTTTTAGCGTCCTTGCACCTATTCCCTTCAAATCCATGTCTACCGTTCCTCTGACCAAATCATCGATGAGCCTGCCCGCATCATATCCTCCAAACAGTTCCATGCTTTCTCCGTCAGTGTGCCTTTCGAGCTCTTGCCTTATCCTGTCTATCCCACCTGCCTCATACTGGTTTTCTATAATTTCGGCAATTTCCTCTGCGCCGGCTTCAATGACCTTGCTTCCCTTTGAGCTTCTCTCTGCCCGACAGTCGGCTGATATGAACAGTATCATTGCCGATACTGATATAAGCCAGACCAGCACCACATTGGGCCCCCTTCTGCAAATCATGCTTTTGTCCTCCGTTACGGCATTATTTTGAGTACAAGATCGATCAGTGACGTTATCACCGGTATTGCCAGTGCAATAATTATTACTTTACCTGCCATTTCTATCTTAGATGCGATGGCTCCTTCGCCGGCATCTCTGCATATTTCAGCACCAAATTCAGATATATAGGCTATTCCTGTTATCTTCAGCACGGAAGTGAAATACATCGGCCTGATATCAGCCCTGGCAGCGTATTCCTCAAGCATGTCTACCACTGCTGACAATTTTGCTGCAACGAGCAGGAATATAAGTGCTCCCGCTGCTGTCCCGGCCAGAACAGCTATCTCCGGTTTCTGCCTGCGCAATATGATTATGATGACAGTTGAAACAAGGCCGATGCCAACAATCTGAACTATTTCCATACATTGTCTCCTTAGTGCTCCCGGCATCCCCGGATGTTGTTTTCGCTCAGTCGAGTTTGAATATGGTTTTTACAGTGTCAAATAAAACCGCTATCTCTTTGACTATTATTAAAAGTACAACAATCAGTCCCGCCAGCGTAGTCATCATTGCCTGCTCTTCTCTCCCTGATCTGATCAGCAGTTGATTAAGTACCGCCACCAGGATCCCGATTGCAGCTATCCTGAAAATCAAGTCGATACCCATAGCTCTGTACAACCCCTTTTCGAAGTGATCTTTTGTCCATCCAGTCCTTACTGCTGCAGTTAAATCATGAATATCCGCCGAGTATACGCTGCAGCGGCAGCACCTACACAAGAACGATCACTGCAGCCAGCCCGCAAAGTATCCCGAGGCTACTGTACATGGATTCGTTCTTTTTTCTGCTTTCCTCCGCCTTTTCCTCCTGAATGGCAAGCTGCGCGAGGGTAAGGCGTATATTTTTTATCTGTCCTTCAAGATCCGTATTCCCCAGTGATTTGCCAAAAGACAGAAGTATTTGCTCATCTTCCCTGTTCAATGCAGTCATCCCGATGCTTTTTTTCACAGCTTTTTCCCACGCCTCTGGCGCATTTGCCGCACCGCCTTCTCTTAACAATTCCGCTGCAGTTCTGAAAAATATGCCTGCCTCAGCATCAGCCCTGCTTATGCGGTCGAAAGACGTGACCAGCACATCAGACAAATAGGATATCTGGTTTTCAAACATCTGCAAAAGAGCCTGCAGGCCCCGAAGCTGCTGTGGTCTCTTGTAGTAGTCTCTTGAGAGGATGTACCCGAGAAAACTGCAGGACAGTAAAACTATAATGCTTCCGATTACCTTAAGTAACATACCGGCCTGCCCCCCATATCACCTTCATATCCGTTCCATCAACGACCTCCGACAATGTACCGGGGCCTTCTGAATCATCAAGCACGATATACCTCTCAAATACCTTGTCTTCCATAAGCCTGAGGACTTCTTTCCTGCTCTTGAGTTCAGATATGTTATAGCCGTGAGCTGTGGTGACGATCCTGATACCCGCATTCAATACACTGTGAACAGCCTCCCTGTCTCCGTCATTCCCTATCTCATCTGTGATGATCACTTTGGGAGACATGGACCGGATCATCATTTTCATACCGATGCTCTTGGGACAGCCATCGAGCACATCCGTCCTCAGACCCACATCGTTTTGCGCCATGCCTCTGAATGTCGCCGCTATCTCAGACCGTTCATCGACTATGGCCACCTTGACTCCTCTGAATCCCAGTTCAGGGATACCATTGCTTATGTTTCTTGCGATATCCCGCAGGATCGTGGTTTTCCCGCATTGAGGAGGCGAAACTATGAGAGTGTTGTATATATCCGTGCTGTTTTTCACCAAATACCGCATCACTTTTGAGGAGCAGCCGAAAATCTGATTGGAAAGACGAATGTTCAACCCAGAGATATCCTTTATGTTTCTGACAAAGTCGCCGTCCAGGACAGCTCTCCCTGCAAGACCGACCCTATGTCCGCCTCTTATCGTTATAAATCCGTTTTTGATCTCATCCTGGTAAGCATATATCGAATTTTCACTCATAAGCTCCAAAGTGTCCCTGATATCCTCCTGAGTAACAATAAAACTCCCCGATGCTTTAGGTGAAGGAAGCCCATCGCTGCCAATGAACCATTCCCTGGACCAGTTTTGCAGCACAAGAGGTTTTTCTGCCCTGAGCCGTATCTCCTCCAGCGGCTCCAGTCCACAGATCAAAGCCTTTGATATGGCCACTGCCACTCTTTTGGAAATCAAAGGCAGTATGTCATTCCTAAGACTGCTGGTACTTCTCAGAGGTGATTTGCCCCCGGCATTCACTTTCATCGATGGACTCTCCTCATCAGTAATTTCTGCTCCAAACAGGTGCCCTGCTTCTTCCGTTATTTATAATTATTAAGCTTTGTCCACTTTTATGACTTAAACACGCATATAAAAAACAGGCTTGTTTCAAGCCTGTTTTCGCTTTCTGATACAATGTGTCTGTTCACCTGTCTATCCAACTTGTCCCGCCCCGCCGGCCGGATCCGTTACATTGCCTGGGTTATGAATAATTGCCTGGCCGTATTATTTCAGAGGTCCAAATTCGGATAAAGGCCAGAACCTGAATACAGCCTTGCCTTCGATCTGGCTGCGGTCTATGGCACCGAATGTCCTGCTGTCCTTGCTGACTTCCCTGTTATCACCCAGTACGAAGTATTCATTTTCCTTAAGCCTGACCGGCAACGGCTGTTCCCTCTGAAAAGTCACTCCCCTGGCATACTCTTCCGCCAACTCTTTGCCATTTACATATACTTTTCCGTCTCGTATATCGACTTCATCACCGGGGGTCCCTATAACTCTTTTTACCATCCTTACATTCGTCTTTCTTTCAGCAGGTTTGAAGATGTCTCTCACGTCTGTGAAAAATACACTGATCCTGTCGAAATAGTTCTCAGGGTATTTATTCTCTATGAATACTATTATATCGCCTCTGGAAGGATTTCCAAAAGTATAGCCTAGCTTTTCTATGAACAGATGCTGACCTTCCACAAGAGTATCCTTCATCGAGGTCTGTCTCACCTGTGTGGTTGAGAACACTGCAGTGTTCAGCAGAGCTACAAGTATGAAAGCTGCTCCGAATATGATGATCCATTCCGATATCTCTCTTATCAACGCCTTACCGCTCATATAGCCACCCCATAAAACCAAAAAGGCGGGCTACTGTCTCCAGGTCCCGCCTGTAATATCAATAATACAAGAGAGCCTCAGTCCATAGTATCTTCTTTGTCATCCTCACAGTCTTCACAATCACAGCCGAATTCGATTTCAATACCTTTGCCGCAATGAGGACAGAGGATCGTATTCCCTTTCATGAATGCATCTTCCAGGTTGACTGTTTCGTCACAGTGAGGACAATCCAGTTCGGCAACTATTTCCTCTTCGTCATCATCGTAATACCCGTCGTCATCATC
>DGEE01000115.1:0-17436 GCA_002385815.1 Hungateiclostridiaceae bacterium UBA3934 | reverse complement strand
ACAGCCAGTGCAATATCATCCACTACATCCAGTATGGCTTTGAGGAGTTTGCCTTCATTGGTCGAAGTGTCCAGCTGCATCCCGTCTGCAAGCCCTTTCAGATATGCTGCTCTTTCCCTCAGATAATTCATAAGCACCTCCATATTTCTTACAATAATAATGATCGGATTCGCAATAATCGTACTGAATATAATATCTCCGTTGGCAGGAAATTTATTCAAATATTAAACTCTTTCAAGGTATTCTCCTGTTCTTGTGTCGATCCTGATCACATCGCCCTGATTGATGAACAGCGGTACCTTCACAGAAGCACCCGTCTCGACCACTGCAGGCTTTGTTGCGCCGGTAGCTGTATCACCCTTGAACCCGGGCTCCGTTTCTGTTACCTCAAGTTCCACAAAGGTAGGCGGTTCAATGCCAAAAACATTCCCTTTGTATGACAGGATCTTTACCGTCATGTTTTCTTTTATGAATTTCAGTGCATCACCTATTGCGTCTGCTCCCAGCGGCGTTTGCTCGTAGGTTTCCACATCCATGAAGTAATACAGGTCTCCGTCATTGTACAGGTACTGCATGTCCTTTCTTTCGATATGGGCCCTCGGCATTTTATCTGTGGGACTGAATGTCTTTTCGACAGTAGCGCCTGTAATGATGTTTTTGAGTCTTGTCCTTACAAAAGCGGCGCCTTTTCCCGGTTTTACATGCTGGAACTCCACTACCTGGAATATCTGTCCGTCCAGTTCAAAAGTTATGCCATTTTTGAAATCGCCTGCTGTTATCATAAATAAATACCTCCGTTATCTTATTGACAGTCATTTGGTTTTTTGGAGCAAATCAGCCGCATATCCTGTATCGCCCATATAATATTAAAATAAAAAGCCATGTATTTCAAGGTAAAAATTAAAATCAGCAGTGCTACAGGATGATAAGCTCCTTTGATGATCTGGTCAGCACCTGCGGAGTATCACCGGCTACCACTGCCACATCCTCTATCCGCACACCACCGATATCCGATATATATATCCCCGGCTCCACTGTAACAACCATTCCATCCTTCAGCACCATATCGCCTTTGAAAGAAAGAGTCGGGTCTTCATGTATTTCCAGACCTACACCGTGTCCGAGGCCATGTCCGAAATAATCGCCGTACCCGGCTTCCTTTATGAAGTTTCTTGCCGCCAGATCGGTTTCTTTCGCCGGCATGCCGCTTCTTACTGCCTCCAGGCCCTTTTTGTTTGCAGCAAGGACGATTCCGTATATATTTTCAAGCTCAGGATCGGGTTTTCCAATGAAAACCGTCCTGGTGATATCAGAGCAATATCCTTTATATATGGCTCCAAAATCGAGAGTTATCACATCACCATGCTCTATTTTCTTGTCAGAGGCCACTCCATGGGGCATGGATGCACGCTTTCCCGATGCCACGATGGTTTCGAAAGATTTGCCCTCAGCTCCCAGACGTTTCATATGGTATTCCAGTTCATCCGCCACTTCGGTCTCCGTAATGCCAGGCCTGATAAAACCAAGGATATGTGTAAAAGCATCATCTGCTATTTCCACTGCTTTTTCGATCAGTCCAATCTCCGTTGGATCCTTGATGCAGCGAAGCTCCTCTATCATCGCGCCAAGAGGGACAAATTCCTTTACATCCAGCTTCTCAGAATACTTTATATACTGTGAATAGGAAAGGTGATTGTCCTCAAATGCCAGCCTGTTTACTCCCTCATCCTTCACCAGCCTGTTTATATCTTCGAACTGATCCCTCTCATACCGGACAATCTCATAATCAGGAGCCTGGTGTGCCGCTTGTTCCTCATATCTGAAGTCAGTCAGCAGTACTGCGCGGTCCCTGCTTATGAAAAGGATCGCCGCGGTTCCCGTAAAACCGGACAAATACATGTAATTTACACGCTTTGTCACCAGTATGGCATCAATTTCCCCGGATATCATTTTACTGCGGATATTTTTCAGTCTGCTAGTGTATATGTCTGTCAATTCTGATTCTCCTTTGCTTTCAACTCAACATCATAGCTGCCGCCTTCAGTGCGATAATGTAGCTGTTTGCGCCAAATCCGCTGATCTGGCCGGTGCACACGGGAGCAATCACTGATTTGCTCCTGAACTCCTCTCTTGCATGGATATTGGACAGATGTACTTCAATACATGGCAGTTCAGCCGCTTTTACAGCATCCCGTATCGCAATGCTGTAATGAGTATATGCACCGGGATTGAGGATGATAAGATCATATTTCCTGCGGGCCTCATGGATTTTATCTATGATTTCACCTTCGTGGTTGGTCTGGATAAAATCTGCTTCCATGCCAAGCCGCTGTGCCTCCTCAATGACAGCTGCAGCTATCTCAGCCAGGGTGACAGTCCCATACACCTCAGGTTCCCGTGAACCAATCAAATTCAGATTAGGACCATTTATCACAATGATTTTTTTCTGCATATCGATATATTTCCCCTTTATCGCTACGTTATCCGATCCACCGCGATCCCGATACCGGCTCAGAGATGCCGGGGTCTTCTTTTCACCAGCACCGCAGCCTTCGTTATGGCCGACACCACATCCACCTCGAACTGCTGTCCGAGCGTGTTTATTTTGGAGTAGAGTTCACCTTTTTCAGTCACCACATACTTGGGCGGAAGATCATTGAGTGCTATGGCTGCGATGTCAAGAAGACATTTCTCACAGGTGCACATATTGATGTCCGCGAGTACTTCCTTCATTTGTCCGAATACGATCTCTTCCATATAATTTTTGATCTGTACCATGATTATTTCATCCCTGAACGTTGAATTGGCTTATATCATCTGCTGATATAATTGAAGAACCATTGTGTCAGCTCCCAGCCCCAGATCATCGTCACAAACGCACCGGTAACTATGAACGGACCGAATGCCACAGTGTCCTTTCGTTTTTTTATACGAAGAAGCATCAGTGCCATCGAAATCAGACCTCCCAGAAGCACTGACACTGCCAATGCAGTTATGCAAAGCCTCCAGCCCAGGAACAGTCCTATCGGTGCCATCAGCTTCACATCCCCCATTCCCATTGCATCTTCGGTCTTGTATATCAATGAGCCTGTTATGGCAACAAACAGTAAAAAGCCTGATCCCGGGAACAGACCCAGCAACGGAGTCCACCATTTCTCATCTCCGAAAATCTGAGGATTCGGGTAAATGCAGTTCCAGACGAAAAACACAAGGCCTCCAGCCAAAGCTGCAAGCACCAGTCCGTTTGGTATTATCCTGTGGTCGATATCTATGAAGAAGACTGCTGTCAGTATTGTCATGAGATATGCAAAAGCAAAGAATGGAGCTGTAAATCCGTATCTGTTGAACAAAATAACGAATATCACAGCCGTCAGCAGTTCTACCAGCGGATATCTGAGAGAAATACGTTCGCCGCAGTGCCTGCACCTGCCCCTGAGAAAAACGAAACTTAAGACCGGAAACAGATCCGGTACAGACAGCCTTTTCCCGCAAGCGGTACATGACGACGGAGGCTTGATTATAGACTTGCGTTCAGGGATTCGGTATATGAGGACATTCACGAATGACCCCACAACAAGCCCGAGAATGAAAACATATACATAAAAAGCTCCCATTGTCTCACCCGTCTCAGAAAAATCAGTATTTAATTCGCCATAGAGGGTAAAAAACCCTTTAATCTTCCAGATGTTTTAAAAATGATGTCGATAATTTCTGCAAAACATCATCAGAGATCAGGGTATCCATCCAGATCTCGAATGCTCTGATCCCCTGGTAAAACAGCATACCGGCTCCGTTGTATATGCTGCATCCCTTTTCATGTGCCATGGACAGGAGTCGGGTTCGGGCAGGATTGTATATGACATCGTAAACTATCGGTCGGGATGCAAAATCCACACCTTCATCCACAGGACTTGCACCGATATCAGGATACATACCGACTGATGTCGTATTAATGATGATATCAGACTCATTGAGTGCCTCAATTGTCCTTTTCGTGTCAGGTGCCAGCGATAATACAGGCTCTCTGAGACCACTGCCTGCGCGCAGTGTGTCGTTGATATATCCAGCTATTTCCACGGCTTTCGATACAGTCCTGTTTATTATGCAGACCTGGCCGGCTCCCTCCTGAACGACTTTTATCGCCAGTGTCCTTGCTGTTCCGCCGGCCCCCAGGATACAGACTTTTTTCCCTGCAAAATCTGCACCTGTCTGTTTTCTGAATGCCGTTACAAAGCCTTTGCCATCAGTGTTATAGCCATACAGCCTGCCATCCAGGATCTTAACTGTGTTTGCAGTACCCAGCAGTCTGACCTCCTCATCCACTTCATCCAAAAGACTGCAAATTGCTTCCTTGTATGGTATGGTCACATTGAATCCGACAAAACCAAGTGCTGCAAGGCCTTTTACTGCTGCCTCCAGTCCGGTCTCCTCTGTCTTTAGCGGCAGGTATACCCCATTAATACCCATAAGCAAAAAAAGACTGTTGTGGATGACAGGCGAAACCGTATGTTCCACCGGATTTCCAATCAGTCCTGTAAGCACTGTCCGGCCGTCTATCCTCTTATCAAGTACCATCTGTATACTCCTCACTGCTGTTTGCTCTGAGATAACCTCTGAGTATCCGTCTTTCAAATATCCTCTTCAGTTTCACAAACTTCCCCTCGCGCTGGTCTATTGGCTTAACCAGGATCGTAAACATGCCAGCCCGGTTACCTCCGTAAATGTCGGTAAATATCTGATCCCCGACGACAGCGATCTGTCGGTTCTCAAGCTCCAACAGCCTGGCAGCCTCCAAAAATGCTTTTCTGGCAGGTTTCATCGCTCTGTGGATAGCGTACAGCTTCAGTTTCTCATTGAATTTTATTACGCGCTTTCTGGCCCCATTGGATACGATGCACAGTCTGACTCCTGAAGCCTTCATCGATTCTATCCAGTTCACCACATTTTCATCAGCTTCAGCCACGTGATTCGGGACCAGCGTATTGTCCACATCCAGTATCAGCCCTTTGATATCCTTTTCTTTCAGAATGTCCGCAGTTATTTTGCTTATATTTTCAACATAAAGACCAGGCAGAAATATTTCCTTCATTGCTCCTCCGTCATATTCTCTGTCATATTGCTTGTCAGTTCTGATACTTGCTCATCTGCATCGAAGTCTCGATCAGCTCTTCCACATATACGCCAGCCTCTCTCGCTTTTTCGATATTCTGGGCTGAAAGTGCGCAGGCTTCCTGAGCACTTGCGGTTACCTGTTCACTGACCGCAGAAATCTCATTTATGCTTTCGACCATTTTGTTGTTTGCTTCGAGTATCTTACTGACTTTGTCATTGACCCTGTTGACATTTTCCCTTACCTCATTCATTTTCTGACTGATGCCCGTAAAGATGTCCATAGTTCTGGAAACTAGGGCATTTTGCTCCTCATTTGCTTCCTTCAGCTTCAGCACTGCCTCGACAGATCTGTCTGTCTGATCGTACAATTCGTTTATTATCCTGATTATACCATCGGTGGACTCTTTACTCTGAGCTGCCAGCTTTCTGATCTCGTCGGCAACCACTGCAAAGCCTTTTCCGGTCTCTCCTGCCCTTGCACTTTCGATGGCAGCATTGAGCGACAGGAGGTTGGTCTGCTCGGATATACTTGAAATCAGGTCTGTTATTGTACGTATCTCATCTGTTTTCTGCTTCAGATCCAACATTATATTGTATGCGCTGTCACTGTTTTGACTGACATCGTCCGATTTCTCATTCAGGACCTCGATTATCTCCATACCTTCGGCCACTGCTTCTGCTGTATTCACTGATATCTGCTCCATGACTTCAGAATCCTTCGATGTGTCACTGATGAGTCCGTGTATATCATGGGTGAGTCCGGATTGGACCTGGATATTGGATGCGGTGTCGGCTGCACCCTTTTCGATTTCCATAACGGCATTCGAGGCTGTATTCGTGAATTCTTCCAGTTCTTTGACTATACGGTGCACTTCCTTCGAATTTTTGTCCAGTACTGCTGCTATCTTCAGCACATCCGTGAGTATGTTTTCCTGCTTGGACTGTTCCTCCATTATATCCCTTATTTTCTCCTCACTGAACGTGTTGGAGATTTTCGTAGAGTACATAAGAGATACGGCGAACATAAGTACACAACCAAACTGTATCAGATAATTCGTAGTATCGTAGCTGCTGTTGTATCCCAGAAAGAACATAAGATACACGATCCTTGCGACATTGACTGACGTGAATGCAACGCTGGCAGCCAATACGAGCTTCAGATCGAAATACAGGAAATAGCTGAGCACTATGGGGAACATATACGCAAATACATGCAGTCTCTCAGGTGGTGCAGTGAACATCGCAAATCCATAAAGCACGAAATACCCTGACAGTGTAATGTATTTCATTATGTTTGACCGGTTGTTCTTCAGAAAAATGAATGTGGCCGTAACCATGGGAATAACTATTATCGCCATCATCACAAGTAAATAGGACAGCGTTTTTGCACCTTTAAAGTACTCTATGATATATCCTGCGATCAGAAACAAATCGATCCCCCAGTTGAGAATCAACACAAACCTGTTTACCCTCCTGGAAGCGTCCTTGTAGTCAGTGAGCTTTCTCGAAGCAACCCTATAGTCCATACCTGACCCTCCTCGACAGAATTCTGCTCCATCTATTGCATTATATACTATATATACTATTTAGTAAAGATAATAAAAATTATTTTGCTTCAAACCAACAAGTTTTTGTGCAGGTATGGATTTTTCATTGAAAAAGTTGCATAATAGAAAAAAGTGTTCTGGTAAATCATTAATAGGAGGTTGGTGTAAAGTGACACAGAAAATAAATGTCCAGAAAACGCAGAACCCCAAACCAAAGCCGGATGAGAAAAATCTCGGATTTGGCCGGTATTTTACGGATCATATGTTTATCATGGATTATGACCCTGAAAAAGGGTGGCATGATCCGCGTATAGTTCCATATGGACCGTTGACTCTGGAGCCTTCGACGATGGTGTTCCACTACGGACAGGCGATCTTCGAAGGCCTGAAGGCCTACAAATCTGCTGACGGCAGGATATTCCTTTTCAGGCCCGATATGAATATGAAAAGAATAAACTTGTCAAATGACAGGATGTCCATACCACCTATAGACGACAAGTTTGCAGTAGAAGCAACCAAGGCTCTCGTCAGCATAGACAGGGACTGGATACCTTCGGAACCAGGGACCTCGCTTTATATCAGGCCGTTCATTATTTCCACCGATCCTTTCCTTGGTGTAAGGCCGTCATATACATATAAATTCATAATAATACTGTCCCCCAGTGGTGCATATTATCCTTCCGGCATAAATCCGGTGAAGATAATGGTCGAAAACGAATATGTACGCGCAGTAAGGGGCGGTACCGGTTTTGCGAAGACAGCTGCCAACTACGCTGCCAGTCTCAAGGCACAGGAGATAGCTGCTGAGCAGGGGTATGTACAGGTGCTTTGGCTCGACGGTATAGAAAGGAAATACATCGAAGAAGTCGGGTCGATGAATGTTTTCTTCAAGATCGGAGATGAAATCGTAACTCCGTCTCTGGATGGCAGCATCCTCCCCGGTATCACCAGAGACTCCTCCATACAACTGCTGAAGAAATGGGGCTACAAGGTCATCGAAAGAAAGATAAGCGTACAGGAATTGTACGATGCACATGCAAAAGGAAAACTGGCTGAGGCCTTTGGCACCGGCACTGCTGCCGTGATCTCTCCCATAGGCGAACTCAACTGGGACGGAAAGATCATTACGGTAAACGACGGCAAGATAGGTGAAGTTTCAGCCAGATTGTACGATGCGATAACAGGCATACAGGATGGTACAGTAAAAGATGAATTCGGCTGGATAACCGTGGTCGAATAAATCTGTAACCTGAAGAAGGACAGTCATTTGCCCGCAAAGCACTTTACACTTGCGGCAAATGACTGTCCTTTCTTTTTTATAAACGGGTCCATTAACTGAATCCCAAACAACACCTTTCGGATCAGGAATATTTTCCCGGACTGATAATAAGATTTTAAATAGCTCAGTAAGAGGTAGTATGATGATGGTGTATACGCTACTTATCCTGATCCCCGTATCCGTATTGCTATTGTTGATCGTGCAGCCCTCCGGGACCATATATATCCGGCTGCTGTCCATCCCTGTTTTATGTATCATTTTTACAGCATGCCTCATCCTTTTTACTGATACGGCTGCCAAATCCGCTTTGAATGGCCTGAACCTCTGGGCGGCAGTAGTCGTACCATCATTGTTTCCTTTTTTCGTTGCTTCGGAAATGTTAAGCCGCTCAGGCTTCGCACGCTTGACAGGAAAACTGCTGGAATCTGTCATGAGGCCAGTTTTCAATGTGCCCGGGTGCTCTTCCCTGGCACTTGCACTCGGTATAACATCCGGCTATCCTGTAGGAGCCAAAATCACATCAGATCTCAGAAAAAGCAATGCTCTGACCAGAACTGAGGCAGAACGGCTGCTGGCATTCACCAACAACTCTGGTCCGCTGTTCATAACAGGTGCAGTAGGAACAGGTATGCTAGGTTCAGCTTCAGCCGGCATGTTCCTGTACATATGCCATATTCTGGCATGCATCACCGTCGGCATCGTTTTCAGTTTTTACAAAAGATCGGAAAAAATGTCTTCCAAACCCTCTGATAGATTTCTTTCAAGACTTGCCACACGAGAGCCCGGCAGACACACCTTCCAGAAAACATGCAGTGATGCCCGGGAAAAATGCAAGAATCCTTTTGCTGATCTGAAAGGAAAGCAGTTCCTGTACGGCAATACCAGGCAGGACCTGGGAACATTGCTGGGTGAAGCTGTCAGGAACTCTGTTTCCACGATCTTGTCCATAGGCGGCTTCATTGTCCTTTTCTCTGTCATTATCAGCTTCCTCGAAGAAACAGGTATTATCAGGATGACAACTGCGGCGGTTTTGAGCCTTTTACCTCCCGGAGGGCTGAAGTGGGATATCGAAAGTGTGATCTCCGGGGTTTTGAGTGGGATACTTGAAATAACCAACGGCACCGGAACAGTCAGCAGCAGCGCTCCCGTTCCCCTTTGCGTAAAGCTGCCGGCCATCAGCTTCATCATCGGCTGGGCCGGGTTTTCTGTCCACCTTCAGGTTATGAGCATCGTTTCCGAAACGGATATAGGCGTAAAACCATATCTTGCAGGGAAACTCCTGCAAGGCATTGCAGGTGCAGCATTTACCTGGGCGGGCCTGAAGCTTTTCACCATCGATGGCATGTTCAGGCAACCGGTTCTTAGCCTGCCCGGATTTAACATGTTGAGTTTTTTTCAAACGATGGGGCGGTCGGTATATACCCTCATTATGATCATGGCAATGTGGTACGGCATCATTAAGTTGATGCGGCTTGGACTGGCAATGAAAAAAAAGAGCTCTATTTGAGCTCTTCCCTGTTCGTTTTGATGACAGCGAGGGTATCGCTTAAGATTTCTTCGACTTTATTAAGTATGTTGTCAGCGTATTCCTTTGTACCCAGCCTGATTTCACGGGCATTCTTCTGTGCTGCGGCTACGATCTCATTGGCCTGTTCATATGCTTTTTTGGTTATCTCATGCTCATTCACCATGGATGCGATCTTTCCTTCTGCATCTTTAAGCATATTGTTTGCTTCTTTCTGGGCATCCAGCAGGATCCTCTGGCGTTCTTCCTTCACCCACTTTGCCTGCTTGATATCGTCAGGAAGCTTCAGCCTGAGTTCCTTTACGATTTCGAGAATCTCTTCCTTATCTACAAGGCATTTACCCGTAAAAGGTACACTGACAGTCTTTTCGACCAAGTCCTCCAATGTCTCCAGTATCGAAAGAATCTCCATACTTTTACCCCCTATGATCTATCTGCAGGTCAGCTTTTCAACGATCCTGTCCTTGATGCACTCAGGTACGAGCCCATCTATATTCCCGCCGTTTCTGGCGATTTCCTTCACAGCACTTGAACTGAGATAGGAATAGTGCACACTGGTCATCATGAACAGCGTTTCCAGATCCGGCTCAAGAGTTTTGTTCAGAAGCGCCATCTGAAACTCATATTCAAAATCCGACATGGCTCTTAAGCCTTTGATAACGGCACGGGCCCCTTCCCTTTTGGCAAAATCAGCCAACAGCCCCGTGAAGCCTGTGACCTTTATATCTTCTCTGTTACCGACAGATGCCTTTATCAGGTCTATTCGCTCTTCTACTGTGAATGCGGGCTTTTTGTTCTCGTTGTTGCCTACTGCCACTATAAGCTTGTCACAGATACATGCAGCCCTCGTTATGATATCGAGATGCCCGTTTGTGATCGGGTCGAAGCTTCCCGGATATACCAGTATCATAGATCGTCTCTACCATCCTTGCTGTATATAGTAATCATTGTATCACCGTATTCTCTGCAGTCAACCGTCCTGTACCTGCCGCAGATCTCAGGCAGAACGTCTGAAGAACTGTGTTCGGCGATAATTATTCCATCGTCCTTCATTATATCATTATTTGTCAATAGTTTTAATGCCTCTTGAACAAATTTTTTATTATAAGGCGGATCCATAAAAATAATGTCAAATCTGTGTTGCTCCCTGTGCAGCTTTTTGACAGCATCTGAATAATCCATACAATATACCGCCGCCATATCTGAAAGCCTCGTATGTGCGAGGTTTTCCTTTATTATACCGCAACATATCGGATTTCGGTCAATGAATACCGCAAATCCGGCCCCCCTGCTCAATGCTTCGATGCCAAGACTCCCTGACCCTGCGAACAGATCCAGCACATGGCTTCCACCTGTCTTAGGTACAATAATGCTGAAAAGTGCTTCCTTAACGATTCCCGGAGTTGGCCTCGTGAGTGTGCCTTTAAGTGTTTTTAGTTTATGCCCTTTTGCAGAGCCCGAAATAACCCTCAGAATAGTATTCTTCCTCCTTGATGCCGTTTTGATGCAGATCTCAGTTCATGCTTATGGTATTCATTACCCCGCTGAACTTCTCGCTGACAGCTTGCCCCAGCAACCGGTTTTCCTCCGCTTCCAGCAGTCTGTCATCCCGGATGAGTATTTCTGCCGCTTCCTGCGCTTTCTTGAGTACTTCCATATCCTTATAAAGATTTGCAATTTTGAGCTCCGGTATACCATGCTGTCTCGTCCCGAAGAAATCGCCAGGCCCTCTCAGTTCCAGGTCCTTTTCCGAAATGACGAAGCCGTCGGTAGTTTCAGTCATGACCTTCATTCTTTCTCTGGCCAACTCAGACTTGCTGTCATTGAACAATATGCAGTATGACTGATATCCGCTTCTGCCCACTCTGCCTCTCAACTGATGAAGCTGGGAAAGCCCGAATCTTTCAGCGTTCTCTATTACCATGAGTGCTGCATTCGGAACATTGACACCTACTTCAATGACAGTGGTGGAAACCAGGATATCAGTTTCTCCGGATATGAAGCGCTTCATAACGTCATCCTTTTCAGATGGTCTCATTTTGCCATGTACCAGCCCCACCTTCAGGTCGCTGAATGTCTTATGAGCAAGCTGATATGCAAGTTCAGAGGCCGAAACGGCTTCGACAGCATCAGATTCCTCCACCAGGGGACAGACTATATATACCTGCCTTCCTTCCGCCACCTGCTTTCTGATAAAATTGTAAACCCTCCCGCGCATTGAAGAGTCTACTGCATATGTAAGTACCTTCTTTCTCCCCGGAGGCAGCTCATCTATGATCGAAATGTCCAGATCGCCGTATAATATCAGCGCCAGGGTCCTTGGAATGGGTGTAGCTGTCATGACCAGCATGTCCGGCCGCACCCCCTTCTTCCCCAAAGCCGCTCTCTGCCTTACACCGAATCTGTGCTGTTCGTCGGTGATGACAAGACCGAGGTTTTCAAACACCACCTTATCCTCGATCAAAGCATGGGTGCCAACGATTATATCTATTTCACCCGTTGATATGCCCTCAAGTATCCGCCTGGCATCTTTTGCACCGGTGCTTCCTGTCAGCAGTGCTATATTCAGCCCCAATGGCTCCAGCAACTCCCTGAGCGATGAGTAATGCTGGGCAGCCAGTATTTCAGTGGGAACCATGAAAGCCCCCTGGTATCCACTTTTGGCAGCTTTAACCAGTGCTGCCACTGCCACGATTGTCTTTCCTGAGCCCACATCCCCTTGTACAAGGCGATTCATGACCTTGCTGCTTTCCATGTCCTGCTCTATCTCCTCAAGCACTCTCAACTGAGCATTGGTCAGCCTGAACGGCAATCCTTCGATAAATCTTCGGACTTCTTCCCGCGCACCAAACACTATGCCTGACTCAGTGCTTTCCGGCGCGGTCCTTACAGTCATGAGAGCCAGCTGGAGTATCAGCAGTTCTTCAAATACAAGTCGTTCGCGGGCTTTCAGGAAAGCCTCATCGCTTTCCGGAAAATGGATATTGCTGACAGAATACCGGACATCAGCCAAATCATACCGCTCTCTGATCCAGCCAGGCAGGATATCTTCGATGCTGCCGCCGGCATAGCTCAAAGCATTCCTGATGACGGAACGGATAACATTCTGAGTAAGTTTGCCTGTCGATGGGTATATCGGTATTATCCGGCATGTGTTAACCGGTCCTGATCCGTCTATTCTTTCGTATACCGGATTCAAGACTTCAAATGTCCTCCGTTTGGTTACTTTTCCAAAAAATAAATATCTCTCTCCGGGCTTGAGCTGATCCTTGAGATACGGCTTGTTGAACCATACTGCATTTATCAGTCCTGTATCATCTCTGATGCTCACCCTGCTCACTGTAAGACCCCTTCTGGGTCTGGATACGACCACTCCTGATGCAATGATCCCCTCAAAAGAACACTGGTCGCCATCCTGCAGTTCTACCAGCTTTTTCAGCCTGCTGCGGTCTTCATAGTCCCTTGGATAGTGGGAGATCACATCTCCTATCACATGTATGCCGAGCCTTCTGAACAGAGCGGCTCTCGCTTCGCCTACACCTTTCAGATACCGCAGCGGTTTTTTCAACAGCTCTGACCCTTCGTGCATTATACTTCTCCAGTCCGTAGAATAATTCACATATCTAATTTTAATATATCGGGAACTGTTTTTCTATACCCTGATGCGGTTCCCTGCCTGCTTACGCCTGAAGACGGCAGGATGACATAAGGTACATTGGGAAAACTGAATAAATAACACCCTGGACCGAAGGATGAAAAACAGGGTGAACGGTCAGGCAGCTTCTCCATTGTCCACTACGATATTCTGCCTCCATCCGAAAAAAGCCCTTGCAGTACCCGGAACTGTTGTGTTAAAATAGTTATTGTTTTGTGCGATCATAAGCTCCGGCTTTAAGGAGGTGGATATAGATGGCAAGATGTGTGATATGCGATAAAGGTACCGTATTCGGTAATAATGTGAGTCACTCAGTAAGAAAGACAAACAGATCCTGGAAGCCTAATATCAGAAAGGTCAGAGTGATAGAGAACGGCACACCGAAGACCATCAGGGTTTGCTCCAGATGTCTGCGTTCCAACAAGGTCACAAGAGCTGTCTGAGTAAATGTCAGACGGTATCATAAGATCATGCGTTATATCGAAGCGACATAAAAGTCAGGTGAGTTGCTTTTATGTCGCTTTGATTCATAATGTCAGTTCATTCTGAGCACTTTCCTGATCAGATTACCAAAAAACCTGGGCATCTTTACGACCATAATCCTCATAAACGTACTCCCCCCTGAAAGGTCTGTTATTACCAGAATACTCCGCAACCGTGATTTTGTGCGTGTCCGCAGCTGAATGCAACGAAAATCCGCAAATGGAGGCATCGGTCAGTGCTTTGGTTCATACAGCCTGCGGGCAGTCATGACACAATTGCGCCCTGCCGCCTTGGCTTCATACAATGCATCATCCGCCGTGCGGACCAGGTCATTCTCAGTGAGTGCACATTCATCAAAGGTCGATACACCGAAACTCGCGGTCACGGATACGCTTATGAGGTTATCTTCTATGACATGCCTTGATATCATCTTCCTGAGCGTCTCTACTTTCTCATATGCTTCATCAAGACTTGTGCGCGGCAATAGTATGGTAAATTCCTCTCCTCCGTATCTGGCTATCATATCTTCTTTTCTCAGGGTCGAAGCTACGACTTCTGCAACGGATTTGAGTACTTTGTCTCCAAAGAGATGCCCGTACATGTCATTGAATTTTTTGAAATGGTCGATGTCATATATGACAAGAGACAGCGGCCATCCATTCTTTTGCGCTTCTTTGAATTCGAACTGGAGTCTTTCCTGAAAATACTGGCGGTTGTATATCCCGGTAAGCCCGTCCTTCCGCGCCATTTCCTTCATTTTCACATAAAGCTCCGCATTCTCCATTACAATACCCACCTGCTGTGCAATTATCCTGAGGAATCTTACATTTTCGCTGTCGAATGCATTGCTCAGGGTATGCTCGACAAGTATCATCCCGTATTTCCTTGCACTGGTCGTAAGAGGTATGCACATCAGTGAATTTATGTTCCTGCCGCATGCGAAAAGATACTGGTAATAGTCAACATTATTCTCAAGTATGTATTTCCCCTCCATGAGCGCATCCAACAGAATACCGGAGTTGATATTGTCCTTTATCACGGCGAGGTCATCAGGGTCATTGATATTCGTTGTATGGACCTTCAGACGTTCAGATTCCTCATCGTATAAAATTATAGTGGAATAACTGCCTCCGACAACGCCAAGTATGATGTCATTGAGGCGTTTCAACAGTTCCCTGGTGTCCAGGATCGAGCCGATGGCCTGACTGATCTGGTTCAATGTATAAAACTCGGCAATGCTTTTCGAAAGAGTCTTGTTGGATTCCTCCAGCTTATCCGAACTGGAGATGAGCCTGACATATTTCTGCACGATATCATCTCTTTCGTTTTCAAGCATCTTATAGCGTTCATCGAACTGTTCGGTAGTATAAGTGCTTTGAAACTCATCTTCCAGTCTGTGTTTATACAATTCCCCAAAAAAGTATACACATATGAAGGATATGACATACAGTGAGGCAGCCATGCCGATGGTCCTTCTTATATCAGACGGGAATCCGCCGGCTTCCCTTACAAGCGCTGAAAGTTTGCCGTACAGCATAGACATGTGTATTATTGAAGATACGAACACAAGGCAGTTACCATATCTTTTTCCTTTTATGTATGTAGTCATGCACACCGGCAGTAGAAAACCGATATAAAACCACACACCTATGTCTGAATAAATTGCAATGGCGGAAACCAGCGAACTGAACAGTATTTTTTCAAGACAATATACCAGTATATTATCAAGCAGGAAGCTTCTGAACACCTTATATCTTGCCCATTGCAGTGCGAAAACAAGTACGCATATGACCCCGCTCCAGATCATCTTTGCCCTGTGGGCAGGATCAGCAATAAGGGATTTATCCTTCAGGAAGATGTTATCCACAAAATAGATAACAGCTGAAGCAATCAGAAAAATCACCGATGTCCTCAAATATGTAAGCTCATAGGTTTCACACTTGCTCAGGCGTCTGCCTTTCAAACTATCCAGCGAGAATCACCTCAAATACTATTTCCCCCAATATATCTCTATATTGTCTCCCTCGTTGATCACATCGGTAAATGCCGCAGGCCTGCCGTTCAATCTGAGTTCGATCGTCCCCTGCGGTTTTGACAGGTCAAATTCTATGTAATTGAAAATATCTACGAACATATGCCTGGTCTGGCTTTTCTTCAATGAAACGGTTCTGCCGTTCACTGTCACATCAAACCATTCATCTGTTGATGGAAGAAGATCTGTATCTTCCACCGCTTCAATGCCGGGAACCGTTGAGCTGCTTGTGATATCCTGATATTCATCACTCTTTCTTTCGACACATGTGATAATGTCTCCGTTCATCAGCAGGTAATCATAACCGTGATTCTTACTGCCATTGACTGCGATATCGCAATCCACTCCCATGAAGCCTGCCGCCTCCAAAAGTTCACCGAGTGTTCTGATCCTCGAAAACTGCACGACATCTCCATCCTTTATATCGGTTTCGCCGCTGGCCTGCACCCCGTTGACCAGTATCACGGCACTCGTGTCCACGGGATTGCCGTTCAGGATGACCGAACTGTTGCTGTGATCAGGCACAAGTTCACTGGCCTTAACAGATGCATTCCTGCCGTTCTGAGCCGGGATGACAGTGATGTTGTCACCGAATGACAGAGCAGTATCCAGGCTTGCCGGCTTCCCGTTCAGCCAGATCTCAGCGGCTTTCCCGAGCTCACCGCGAAATCTGCGCACTTCACCATTGACAGTACATGTGATGCCTTTACCTGACCGCCCTATCAGGTCTTCAGCATCCAACCCGTACAGGACCAGTGCATCAGAGATAGTGAGCTTTTTGGCATTGAAAAGTTTAACCTTTTTGTCATTCACAGTAACAGACAAAAAATCCTTCCCTGCATTCATCTGCGCAGTGACAGCTATCCCGAACGGTGTAACCGATTCAGGTCCGTAAAGCTTTCTGTCACTGAACCTGACACCTTTTATCACATCCCGGCCCCTTACAGCTACCCTGTCCTCTGGCAGACCGAGCTGCTCCGCCAGGATCTGCGGCAGCAACGGGATACGGCTTCCTCCGCCGACGAGGAATACGGCATTGGGAGACTTGCGGTTGAACTCCAGTATTTTGCCGGATATCGTCGATGCGAGCTGCCTGATCGTATCCTCTATATCCCGCAGTATCTCGGAAGCCGCTATTTCATGCTTCTTCTTAAGTATATCAGTGAACCGTATCCTGTCCTTTCCTGTCGCCAGTGAAGTCTTGATCTTTTCACCGGTCGCAAAATCGACAAGATATTGCTGTGATATCCTTTCAGTTATTTCATCCCCGGCAATGGAAGCCATTGCATATGCAAACACACTGCCATCTTTTGTAAGAGCAATATCCGACGTACCGGCTCCTATGTCGACAAGGGCCAGATTCAACAGCCTCAGATCCTGAGGTATCGTCGCATTGATGGCAGCTATCGGCTCAAGGGTCAGGCTTGAAACTTCAAGACCTATCCTGTTGACCACTGAGTACAGGCTATCCACTACGGTCAACGGCAGGAATGTCGCAAGCAGCTCAACTCCTGCAGACTTACCCTTATGCCCTGTCAGCTTCGTCATCACGTACCCGTTAAGATAATAATTGATAACACTGTATCCGACGCAGTAATACTGAGTTTTATCTTCTTTCTCCGAACCCTCGTCAAGGGTCATCTGAGCACGCTGTATACCTTCTATCTCCAGACTGCTCACAAAATCAGCATCGATCTCAATGTCCTGTTCAAGACTTTTCTCCACTTTGACCTGACATGTCCTGAGCACTCGTCCGGCAGCCGCAATGGCCACTCTTTTGAGCTTGATGCCAAGCCTGGATTC
>DGEE01000027.1:6528-14655 GCA_002385815.1 Hungateiclostridiaceae bacterium UBA3934 | reverse complement strand
CGCAGGAAGAGCAGCAACTATGAACAGCAGCAGGTCTCCCAGGAAATCCACCACCTCGAGCAGGCTGTTTTTCAGACTCTCCAGCAGCTTTTCGCCATATGTCAAAGGCTTGGGATCATGACCCGGCCGCTTCTCATACAAATAGAGCGTGATGGTGGACAGTTCGACCAGGCTGCTCAGCTTATTGAGTTTTCCGGTCAGGCTCTCTATCTGGTAGCGGATCTCTGTGAGCTTGCTTTCTGCTTTGAATATCTGATCAAGATCATCCAGCTTTGCCACATAAGCCTCGATCTTCTCCTGCTCGAGCTTCAGCAATCTCAGCCTGGATTCCACATCATAATACTGATCTGTCACATCTTCTCCATGAGTCGTATAATTGTAAACCTCCCCGACGCCTCTGAGCTTGTTCAAAACCGCATCAAACTTCGTTCTGTCGACTCTGAGCACAATGGTGCCGCTTTTGACGAGATTCACCTCGTCATCCACATACACACGGTCTGTGTTAATATTTGTCTCCTGTATAAAGCCTATACCCGTTATTATTGTCTCTATATTGCTGAAGGCTTTATCGAAACTTTCGACCTCGATGTCGAGGCTGGCACTGCGGATGACCTTTCTCTCGTCCAAAATGGGATTCGATATGTCTCCCGTCAGGCTTCCTATCCCGGCCAGCGAATCCGCCGGATCATATCCGCCGTCATCAGCTGCGGGCGCCTCTGCCGCATTTTCACCATATGCACCGCCTTTGGCGGCACTCCCTCCTGCCGTGGAACTCCGGCTGGCCGGAGCAGTGTCACGCGAGTGTTCCGATTTGGATCCGGACGCACATCCCGCAGCAATGGAAATCAGCATTACTGCAATCAGGAGCAAACCTATCAATCTCTTTTTCATCTTTATTCCTCCTGTCCTCCTGAAATAGATATCTGGCTTTAATATAAAAGACGTTAAAATATGAGCAAAGTTCCATGACATCTATTATTATACAAATTTATGGCAAATTTGAAAACATTCATCCCAAAACGCCGGCAATTTCAGTGCTTTTACTGATTAAAAACATGGGATCCTTTACAGTTGCAGCATCAACTCCGGCAGCAGACCTGCAAATTTGCCTGTTTCGAGTTCAGCTCAATTCAGATATAATAAAAGAGAGCCGGATCAGGCGGAATAAAGGAGGCTATCACATGGAAGTAAGGCCAATAAAACCAGAGGAAAAAACAACATTTGACAAGATCCAGACAATGGCTTTTATGTTCAAAAGGGACTTCAGTAAAGAGGAGAAAGAGGCCGGAACACCTGACGGTGCACAGCAGCTTGTCAATGAAGGCTACAAGACGGGCCGCGCAGCATTTGATGACAACGGCAAGATGTGTTCATGCTTCGATCTGATACCCTACAAAGTGAACTTCGACGGCAACATAATACGAATGGGCGGTGTAGGCGGCGTCGCGTCACTTCCGGAGGAGCGGGAAAAGAAGTATATAAGAAAAATATTCGAATATGTAATGAACGAGATGTATGAGGGCGGCTATGTTTCTTCATATCTCTATCCTTTTTCCCATTCCTATTACAGAAAATTTGGATATGAGCTCAATATGACGACCACGAATTATACCCTGCCGATCAATTCCATGAGGCAGTTCGCCCAGACAGGCCGGCTGAATATGGTGACAAACGATGTTGAAAGGGAGCTCATAAAGAAAATGTACGGCGAATTTATCAAAGACAAAAACCTGGCGGTGATCCGCACGGAAGATCTGTGGAACAGGCGATTCGACAACGACCCGTACAGGGACAATGTTTACCTTTATATCTGGTACAACAGTCATAATGAAGCAAGAGGCTATATCCAGTATCATACAGAAAAATCAGGGGACATAAAAGTCAACTTTGTCGTCCGTGAGCTTGTGTGGCTCGATACAGAAGCCCTGGAGGGCATATTTGCATTTATGGGCAAATTTGGCTCCCAGGTGAAAAATCTGATCTGGAAAGCTCCGCCATTCGTAAAGCTGCTTCCATTTTTCGCAGAGCCCTATGATATCGGACAAGAGATCCATATGTATGGGATGAACCGCATCGTCAATGTGCAGAAAGCTTTTGAACTCATGTCACTGCCCGAAGGAAAAGGTGAGATCGTCATCAGAGTCGAGGATGACTTTTTCCCGTTGAACACCGGCAATTACAGGGTCACGTGGGAGGATGGCAGCCGCAGTGTAGAAAAAGCCGATGCCGAGCCTGATCTGGTCTGCAATGTCCAGTCATTGTCGCAGCTTATCACCGGCTTCCTCACCCCGGACGAACTCGAGTTCGCAGGAAGGATAACGATAAACGATAAAAGAAATGTCCTGGCAGATGTTTTCAGGCACAAGAAGCTGTATATCAACGACTATTTCTAATCTGACCAGATATCTGTCGGTTAAAGCATCAGCTTTATCGGTCACAGTCATGTATGGCCAGGGAACACTAAAAGAGCTGCCCATGGGCAGCTCTTTTAAATTGTTGCCGGATACGACACTCTGTCATTTTCACGCTGTCTGATCAGCTGTCATATCCCGGTCATAGTCCTCTGAACAAGCCAGTTCCTTATTCGTCATCGTCATCAGACATATCCTTCCTGGCTTCTTCGATAACCTTCTGAGCCACGTTGGCAGGTGCTTCTTCATATCTTTCAAAAGTCTGTGTGAAATAGCCTCTGCCCTGCGTCATGCTCCTGAGGTCAATAGCGTATTTGAACATCTCCGCTGTGGGAACTTCTGCGACAACCTGCTGCAGACCGCCATCCTGCGGGTTCATTCCGAGTATCCTGCCTCTCCTCTTGTTCAGGTCACCTATGATATCGCCCATATAGCTGTCGGGAATATATACCTCGACACGGCTTATAGGCTCGAGCAGCACAGGTGATGCATCGGGGAGACCCTTCTTGTACGCAAGACGTGCAGCAATCTTGAAGGCCATCTCCGATGAGTCGACATCATGGTATGATCCATCCACAAGAGTTGCCTTCAGATTGACTACCGGATATCCGGCCAGCACACCATGCTGGATTGCCTCGCGAAGACCTTTTTCGACAGCCGGATGATACTGCTTCGGTACAGCGCCACCGAATATCTTTTCTTCAAATGTGAGATCCTCGGTTTCGCCGGGCTCGAATTCGATCCACACATGTCCATACTGACCATGACCACCGGTCTGCTTTTTATGCTTGCCTTCCACCTTGACCTTCTTCCTGATGGTCTCCCTGTAAGGTACCCTGGGATCGGTCAGGTTCACTTCAACTCCGTATTTTGCCTTGAGCTTGCTGACTATAACATCGAGATGCTGCTCTCCGACACCGGATATGATGGTTTGATGAGTTTCAGCATTCACCTCGACCTTGAATGTCGGATCCTCATCCTGGAGCCTGCTGAGGCCGGCACCTATTTTTTCCTCATCGCCCTTGGCCTTGGGTTCTACCGCCAGTGACAATGCCGGTTCAGGGAATACGATCTTATCAAGCATCACGGGGTTGGACTGTTCACACAGAGTATCATTGGTGCTGGTATACTGCAGCTTCGCTACCGCTCCGATATCACCGGCGATAAGTTTGTCCGTTGGAACCTGCTTCTTTCCCCTCAACATGAATATCTGCGCTATTTTCTCATTTTTCTCCGCCGTCGGGTTATATACTGTGGAGTCGGACTTCATCGTGCCCGAATAAACCCTGAATATCGATATCTTACCGACAAATGGGTCTGCTATCGTTTTGAAAACAAGGGCTGACAATTTCTCATCCGCGGAGTTCTTCAGTTCGACGACTGTATCCGTACCAGGCTTGACAGCTTTGATAACAGGCTTATGGTCGGGTGATGGCATATACTCCAGAATCGTGTCCATCAGCGCTGTAACACCCTGGTTCAAAAGTGCCGCTCCGCAGAGCACCGGAGCTATCGAGCAGTCTGCTATACCTGCGCGAAGTCCGCTTATCATTTCTTCGCTGGTGAATTCCTCACCGCTGAAATACTTCTCCATCAATTCCTCACTGGTCTCTGCAATTGCTTCGTTGAGCGCTTCCTTCAGTTCTTCAAGGGTATCGCTCATATCAGCAGGAATATCGGCATCGACAAGCTTATCCTTGTCGAACTTCTTTGCCTTCATATTAATTACATCAACATAGCCGACAAACTTATCTCCCTCCAATATGGGAAGCTGGAACGGAATTACGCTGTTGCCGAATGTATCTTTCAACTGGTCGAGGACTTCATGGAAATTGGCATTTTCCTCGTCCATTTTGCTAACGAAAAACATTCTGGGTATTCCCTGTTCCTTTGCATAAGCCCAGGATTTCTCAGTTCCCACTGCTACGCCGCCCTTGGCCGCAACCAGTATGACCGCACTGTCTGAAACCCTGATACCCTGCTTTACTTCGCCGACAAAGTCAAAGTATCCGGGAGTATCGATGATGTTGATTTTATGATCTTTCCATTCACAGGGTGCGATGGATGTGCTGATGGAAATTTTTCTTTTGATTTCTTCAGGATCATAGTCCATGGTAGTATTGCCGTCGTTTACCTTGCCAAATCTGTCAAGCACTCCGGTATTGAACAACATAGCCTCTGCAAGAGTCGTCTTACCTGCCCCGCCGTGCGACATCAGGCACACGTTGCGGAGCTTTCCCGCGGTATAATCTTTCATATGAATTCCCCCTTGTATTAGTTACGCTCTTATATATTTTCCTGAACTTAGGAAAACAATTCAAGAATAAATGGGTATTATGACACAATGTATATTATAACATACATCAAGGCCAGTTCAAGAATTTTCTTGCATCAGCCCGGCAATTATATGCTACCCCGCCAGTCTGTCAGGAGGTGGCCCCTGCCGCACAGTTTTATGTGGTTTTTTCAACAGTTTCCTTTTTCTTGACAATTATATCGTATCATTGTAAATTAAAATCAAAATAACACCTCACATACCGGGAATCATCGTATTCTGAAGTGTTGACAGTAGCTGTCGGTCCAGCTGGAGACAGCGGACTTCGATAAAGGAAGAACGGAAAGACGGAAGAACGGAAAAAATAAGTTCATGCAGGGCAAAATGGGTAAGAACGAAAAACGGCAGAAAGGGAGAAGATAGTATGATTATTGTAATGAAACCGGGCTCAAGGGAGTCTGAAATCAAAGAAGTTTCCGATGTGCTCAAGGGTGCGGGTCTGGGTGTCCATATATCGAAAGGCGCCGAAAGGACCATTATCGGAGTTATTGGAGACAAGAGGCTTCTCAGCGGCATCCCGCTGGAGCTTATGTCAGGCGTCGACAAGCTGGTCCCGATAATGGAAAGCTACAAGCTGGCGAGCAGGTCTTTCAAACCCGAGCAAAGCGTAGTACATGTCGGGGAAGTGGAGATCGGCGGCAGGGAAGTCGTCATGATCGCAGGACCCTGTGCGGTGGAAAGCCGCGATCAGATAATGGAGGCGGCAAAGCTGGTCAGCAGATCCGGTGCAAAAATACTGAGGGGCGGCGCATTCAAACCCAGGACATCGCCTTACTCCTTTCAGGGGCTGGAGGAGGAAGGGCTGAAAATGCTGAAGGAAGCAAGTGAAGCCACGGGATTGCTGACCGTAACGGAGGTCATCAGCGAATACTCCGTAGAAGTCGCTGCTAAATATGTCGATATGTTTCAGATAGGTGCCCGTAATTCACAGAACTTCCATCTCCTCAGAGAGGTGGGGCGTTCCGGCAAACCCGTCCTTCTCAAGAGAGGAGCCTCCACCACGATAGATGAGTGGCTCAATGCAGCGGAATATATCATGAGCGAGGGCAATTACAATGTAGTGCTCTGCGAGCGCGGCATAAGGACGTTTGAAACGGCCACCCGGAACACACTGGATATAAGCGCAGTCCCCGTGGTAAAAAGGCACAGTCACCTGCCGATCATTGTCGATCCCAGCCACGCTGCAGGCAAGTCAGAATACATCATACCCCTGTCCAGAGCCGCCATTGCAGCAGGCGCTGACGGATTGATAATCGAAGTACATCCGAGCCCGAGATGTGCGCTTTCTGACGCAGCACAGCAGCTCGACCAGAAAACCTTTGACAATCTGTGTAAAGATATAGGAAGGATTGCCGAAATAGTAGGCAGAGAGTTCAGATATGGAACCATGTGATTTGAAAACAACAATTATCGGACTGGGGCTGATAGGCGGCTCACTTGCAAAAGCAATGCACGACAAGCTGGGTATGCGGGACATCGTCGCAGTGGACCACGACAGCTCCGCACTGGAACTGGCACTGAAAGAGGGTGTGATCGCCAGAGGGATCACCGTCCCGGATGACAGTGTATATAATTCTGATATCATTTTTATCTGTACTCCGGTCAAGCGCATCCTTGAGTATTTAAATGATCTGGCTCCAAAAGTCAAAAAGACATGCATCATCACTGATGTGGGCAGTACCAAGGGCATCATAACAGATTACGCCGGCAGGCTCCCCAGGTCCTTGCACTTCATCGGGGGCCATCCTATGGCCGGTACTGAAAAATCAGGCTATATCAACAGCCTCCCGCATCTGTTTGAAAATGCATATTATATACTCACCCCTGCCAATGGAGTATCAGAGGAGTCAGTAAGGGTGCTCGCATCACTGATCGAAGGCATCGGTGCCATCCCTGTAGTGATGACGCCGGAGGAGCATGATATGGCCGTAGCCGGGATCAGTCATCTGCCCCACGTCCTCGCAGCCGCCCTGGTCAACACAGTGAAGGATTTGGACAGCAACACAGGCAGACTGCAGATGCTTACGGCAGGTGGCTTCAGGGACATAACCAGGATAGCTTCCTCAAGCCCCGGCATGTGGGAAAACATAGTTCTGAGCAACAGGGACTATCTGCTCAGTGTATTGAAGCAAATGGATCAGAAACTGTCGGATTTTGTCGGACACCTTGAAAGCGGGAATTCCGAAGATATTTATGAGTTTTTCGACAGCGCAAAACAGTACAGAGATTCGATATCGGATTACGGAACAGGGCTTTTGCCGCGCATCCACAGGATCATAGTGGATGTACCGGACAAACCTGGTATAATCGGAGAAATAGCAACGATACTGGGCCGCCACGATATAAATATAAAAAACATATATGTGGCAAACAGCAGAGAATCAGAGCAGGGATGCCTGGTGATCACGCTGCCGGATATGGACAGCGTGGATACCGCTTTTGACTTGCTCACGAAATCAGGATATAAAGTTTTCAGAAACAAATGATTTATTTAATTTTTATCAGGAGGGGAATAACGTGTTAGTTGAGAACAGGAACAGACTAAGGGGAGAAATCACAGTACCCGGCGACAAGTCCATATCCCACAGAGCGATCGTTATAGGTGCTCTTGCAAGCGGCACAACTGAAATTGAAAACTTTTTGCTTGGTGAGGACTGTCTCAGTACCATCGATTGTTTCAGAAGGATGCAGGTCGGTATCGAGATACTGAAGGACAACAAGGTCAGAGTCCATGGCAGAGGCCTGTATGGACTGAAAGCGCCAACTTCCGTGCTCAATGCCGGACGGTCCGGCACAGCGATAAGATTGCTCCTTGGCGTTCTCAGCGGACAGCCGTTCACATCCACCGTCATCCGCAGCGAAGCCTCCATGAAAAAGCCCGTGGGAAATACCGTGAATTTCCTGAAACAGATGGGCGCCGGCATCACTGCGAAGGATAACGGCACTTTGTGTCCATTGACAGTATCCCCTGCAAACCTCAGAGGTATAAGCTGCAAACTGCCCATACACGAAATGCATATCAAATCCCCGCTGCTCCTTGCCAGCCTTTATGCTGAAGGGGAAACCGAAGTGAATGAACCGGTAACGTCAAGGAATCATACCGAACTGATGCTCAATCATTTCGGTGCCGATATCAGGATGGAAGGTACAGTCGTCAGATCACACCCGGTCGAGAATCTGTATGCGCAGAAGGTCGTCATCCCCGGAGATATATCGATGGCTGCGTATTTCATCACAGCTGCACTTATCGTACCTGATTCCGACATCGTTATAAGAAATGTAGGAGTCAATCCCTCCAGGTCGGGTATATTGGAAATATACAAATCGATGGGTGCCAATATAGAACTGCTGGATAAGAGGACAGTCAGCGGAGAGGAAGTT
>DGEE01000027.1:5708-6234 GCA_002385815.1 Hungateiclostridiaceae bacterium UBA3934 | reverse complement strand
GAAACAGAAGACGGGCTGGTGATAGAAGGCAGGGAAACACTGAGAGGTACTGTCGTGGACAGCAATAACAACCATTCCCACGCAATGGCTCTGTCTGTTGCCGGCCTGGCAGCACAGGGCGAGACGATGATCAGGAAAACCCAGGCGGTCGACATAGTATATCCGGAATTTTACCAGATACTCAACAAGCTCTGATAATACACCTTATCAGCCCTATCAGATGCACATTATGAACCGAAGGTATGACAAAATCCACAGGGATCAAAAAAGCCCGCGCGATTACCGTGCGGGCTTTATATATATCTTCATTCGTCATTATTTTCAAACTTCTCTTTTATTTTATATCCCAGGACCATCAGACTGTCGCTGAGATGTACATTCTCTATGACGGTGTCGTACGGCAGCTTCAAATCCATCGGTGAAAAGTTCCAAAGCCCGCGTATGCCCAGACGCGCTACCCTTTCTGCCGTCTCGCGGGTTTCCTCGTAAGGTACTGTCAGCATCGCTATATCCACATGGTTTCGGC
>DGEE01000027.1:0-5466 GCA_002385815.1 Hungateiclostridiaceae bacterium UBA3934 | reverse complement strand
TTCTCGAAATTTTTATAGTGAGCCAAAGCTTGCCCCATATTGCCGGCACCTATGATTATGGTCTGGAACTTCTTGTCTACTCCCAGTATTTTGGCAATTTCTTTAAAAAGCAGTTCTACATTATAACCATAGCCCTGCTGTCCGAATCCACCAAAGCAGTTAAGATCCTGCCTTATCTGCGATGCAGTTATCCCCATTCTTTTGCTGAGTTCTTTGGATGAAATCCTGGTTATATCCATTTTCAACAGATCAGACAAATATCTATAATACCTGGGAAGCCTCTTTATGACTGCTACTGACACATTCTTTTTCTGAGCCATGGGTAGCCTCCTTCCCTCTGATTACTTTACGTACCCAATTTGATTATATAACTTTGATATTTTTTTGTCAATATTGCCGCAAAACCTGTATTCTGTTAGAATTATTTCTCGTAGAGTCCACCCGGCAACGGTTCCGGCGGCTGTCCGCGGGCAATGCCCACTACTTCGGAAATGGTGCTGAAAATGATAATACTGTCTTGCAATAACATATATTTGTCATATGGAACGGACATAGTTCTGAGCGACGTGTCCCTCAGACTGCGGCAGGGCGAGAAAGCCGGCCTTGTAGGAGTCAATGGCGCAGGCAAATCCACTTTGTTTAAGATCATAACCGGGCAACTCAAGCAGGATTCCGGCGAGATCTTCATGTCCCGGGACCTGCGGGTCGGATACCTGGACCAGGGCTCCGGCCTTGAATCAGACAATACGATATGGGATGAGATGCTTGCCACATTCTCTCCGCTGATATCGATGGAAAGCCGGCTCAGACAGCTGGGGAAAGAAATGTCCGATGAGAAGGATGAAATCCGCCTCAACTCAATGATGAAGGAATATGATGCGCTGTTGGAGCGCTTTTCCCGTGAAGGCGGGTATGAATACAACAGTCGTATCAGGGGAGTGCTGCGCGGCCTGGGCTTCGATGAATCCCAGTTCAGCCTGAGGATAAAAGCGCTGAGCGGCGGACAGAAAACACGCCTTGCGCTGGCAAGGCTGCTGCTGGAGGAGCCGGATCTTCTACTGCTGGACGAGCCCACAAACCATCTGGATATTTCTGCGATAGAGTGGCTGGAGGATTTTCTGAAAAACTACAGGAAATCCCTGATCGCGATATCCCATGACAGGTATTTCCTCGATACGGTAACCACAAAGACCTTCGAGCTGGAGAACCACAGGTGCACCACTTATGAAAAAAGCTACACCGGCTATGCAGAGCAGAAGGCACTGAACCGGAAAATCCAGCAAAAGCATTATGAATTACAGCAGAAGGAAATCGCCCGCATGGAGGCATTTATAGAAAAACAGCGCCAGTGGAACAGGCAGAGGAATATTATAGCCGCAGAAAGCCGGCAGAAGGCGATCGACAGGATGGAAAAAATCGAAGCCCCCTCCGGACTGCCCGGGAATATAAACATAAGACTCCAAAGCAGCATAACCAGCGGTAATGATGTTCTGTCCGTCAAAAATCTGTCCAAAAGTTTCCCCGGCAAGGAGCTTTTCAGGGATATCAGCTTTGAAGCCAAAAGGGGCGAAAGGATCTTCATAGTGGGTCCGAATGGCTGCGGCAAATCCACACTGCTGAAAATACTCGCGGGAACGCTGCAGCAGGACAGCGGCTGCTTCGAATACGGCAGCAATATCATACTGGGTTATTACGATCAGGGGCTTGAAGGACTGGAGGAAGACAACACCGTACTCGAAGAAGTCTGGAATGATAATGAACAACTCACTCACACACAGATACGCAATGTGCTGGCACAGTTCCTGTTCACAGGCGACGATGTCTACAAGACCATAAGCGTCCTCAGCGGCGGGGAAAAGAGCAGGGTGGCGCTGGCAAAGCTGATGCTGTCAGGGGCGAATCTGCTGTTTCTCGACGAGCCCACCAACCATCTCGATATAAATTCAAGGGAGGCTCTCGAGGAAGCCTTGCTTTCCTACGACGGCACAATCATCGCCGTATCCCATGACCGCTATTTCATGAGCAAGCTGGCCTCAAGGGTCATCGAAATGACTAACAAAAGCATCGAAGATTACAGTGGTGGGTATTCTTTCTACATTGAGCACCGCAGGTCAGCGGCAACTGACCAGACTGAAGGCAGGTACAGGGCCGTCACAGCTTCGAAGCTCGAACACCTTGAGAGCAAGGAGGACCGGGCAAGAAGGCGCAAGCTCAGAAAGATGCTGACGGAGTGCGAAAGCGAGATAAACAGGGCAGAAGCCAGACTGGCCGCCATATCCGAGGAGATGTCACATGAGGATGCCCTGAGCGACCATGTACTGCTTGCTGCCCTCCATGATGAACAGATCCAACTGGAAAACAGGCTGGAACAGCTTTATCATCAGTGGGCTGAACTTGCGGAGGAGTCTGAAGAAATCACCTGAAATAGCTGTCTATCCCTTTTTTGATAGCCTGGGCTATCAGTGTCTGATATTCATCCGTGGCCAGCCTGCGCTCTTCCTCTGCATTGGAAAGAAAACCACTTTCCACGATGACAGTCGGTGTCTTGAGATTTTTTATTATGACAATGGGTTGCTTAAGCTGCGGCTCACGCTTATTGTTCTTATCCACATTCTCTCTGAGAGACTTTTGGATGCATTCGGCCAGTTTTTTGCTCTCGGGCGAGTCTCCCGGATAAAAAGTCTGCGCACCGTAATAACGAGCATCTGTGAAGCTGTTGGCATGGATGCTTACCACGATATCTGCCCCGCTGCTGTCCATTATTTCCTTTCTCCTGGTAAGATCCTGGAGCCTCTTGTAATATATGTCCGTTGTCCCTTCCTTGTAGACAAGCTTATCTTCCTCGCGCGTCATGATCACATTGTAGCCGTCCTCCTCCAGCAGTCCCTTTACTTTGAAAGCGATTTTCAGGTTAAGGTCCTTTTCTTTAAGGCCGCTGTAACTGCTGATTTTCCCCGGATCCTCCCCTCCATGTCCCGCGTCGACTATGACAGTCCTCTGGTCAGCGGTCTTAGCCGCTGCAGCAGTCTGTGAATCCACATCCATATTCAGGCTGTATATTGCCAGCAGCAGTGCAAAAATGAGCCCTATCAGGACTAAATTGGATTTTCTCATCACAATAATCATAAAACCCGTCTCCCTATTCAGATTCAATATAAGAATATTCGGGGACGGGTTGGACATATTACAAGACTATGCAGGTTGTATCATGTATTTACTGGACCTTGTTCACATTCTTCTTTTTCTTTTTCTTCTTCTTAGGCTTGTTTTCATTGAGGGTCGGATTCCAGGGGCTCTTTGTGAAGCCCTTTTCCTGGACTGGCTTCTTTCCGAATATCTTTTCCCTGATATTGAGGTTGATGCCGTAATAACCTGCCAGATACCCCAGCGCCGTCATCACAGGGATGAATAATATGGCTCCGAAGTATGACGGGATGGCTTCCTCGAACAACCTGATGAAGAAATAGAGTGGTCCCAGAAAGGTGTTGACTCCCAGATGCTTGAACCGTTCGGTCACAGGATTGTCAAAAGTGATGATGGTGAACACTGCCGTGATCACTATGATGGGAACGACCCCGACTAGACCATAGACCAGACCTTTGAGCGGATAAGGATCCAGCTCATATGCCGGCTTTTTTTCCTTTAATGCCAGTTCCTTCAGTTCGATATACTGGAAGAAGAATAAAAAAAGGAAGCATATGAAACTGTAAACCGGCAGCCAGTTGTTGAAATTGTCTTTTGTCAAGCCTATGACGGGATACAGGAAAACTACAAAAATAAGAACTACCATGGCATAGATATATAGGATCCTCAATCCCTTCATGATATATCTCTTCATAGACATTCTCTCCTGTCGTTATTTTCGTCGCCTGTCCTTCAGGTATACACTGCCTACTATGGACTTGGCTTTCTTTTTGAGTTCTGCGGCGATCTCACCCACTTCGAGATGGTTGCGCAATACCCGATGCTCATTTGATACGACGGCTATGGACAAAGTCATTATCGGATACTGTGTGATCTCTCCTACCCTGTTTGCGGTACTTATGAACCCGGCACGCCTGTCCACATCAGAATAGAGCTCCGGGACCCTTTCGTCGAATTCCTTTATTATATTCTCACAGAGCGCATCTGCATGATTAGGATCGCTGATGACAACGAAATCGTCGCCGCCTATGTGCCCGATGAAATCATTTTTTCCACCAAAGGTCCTGACATTGTCCAGCAGTATATCTGCTATGAGCTTGATGGCCCGGTCGCCATGGGAAAAACCGTATGCGTCATTGTATGCCTTGAAATTGTCCACATCAAGATATATTACAGAGAATATCATTTCCTTGGCAATCCTGTAATTGATCTCGGACTGTATCTCTGTATTCCCCGGCAGTCCGGTGAGAGGATTTGCCAGCCTGTTCCTGTCGATCCTCAGGAGCGTATTCCTTACTCTGCTTACCAATTCACGCGGATTGAACGGTTTGGTTATGTAATCATCGGCCCCAAGCTCCAGACCCGCAAGCTTGTCTTCCTCATTTCCCTGGGCTGTCAGCATGATGATGGGAATAAGATTGTTGCTTTCATCCTTCCTGAGCAGTTTGCAAACTTCAAAACCATCGATCCCGGGCATTACGACATCAAGGAGCACAAGGTCAGGCTTTTCAGATGCAACCATTTTTATGCCGTCCACACCATTGTTTGCCGAAACGACCTCGTACCCATGTTTTGTCAGTACATCCGTGGTTAGTTTGACCATTAGTTCCGTATCATCGATTACAAGTATCTTTTTTTTAAACATAGCGCTCCCCGACAAAACACCTTTCAACTGACAGCCAAAGAGACAGGGTAAAACCGCTTTGCCCTACCGATACGGTGCAATTTGGCAGTCAAAATTATCTCCATTTATATAATATCACTTTTAGTGCATTATACAAGAGAAGTATCGAAAATATGCCAAAAGGTGAAATCCCACAGGATGATCCGCTCACATATTTGAAATAACGGAAGACCTGATAAAGGGCTTCCGTTACTTTTTGGAGGCGCCACCCAGATTTGAACTGGGGAATGAGGGTTTTGCAGACCCGTGCCTTACCACTTGGCTATGGCGCCGTGTTCATTTGACCAGTATATGATAACACGAATACAAATCGATGTCAACACCTGCAATATCAGCGTTACACCTGTTTGCCACCCTTGCTGCGCTGCTGTGCAGAATGTACGGCAAGGTGTAAAAAAAGCGCCTGCTGCGCTTTTTTGGAGCGGGATACGAGATTCGAACCCGCGACTTTCACCTTGGCAAGGTGACACTCTACCGCTGAGTTAATCCCGCATATATGTCCGGCATTTTCGATAGGATACCGGGTTTGCTTAGCTGCCTTCCCTGAAGGCTTCTCCCCGACCACCAGCCCGCTACATGCGGGTAAAACTGGTGCCCAGAGCCGGAATCGAACCAGCGACTGTCTCTTATACACATCT
>DGEE01000148.1 GCA_002385815.1 Hungateiclostridiaceae bacterium UBA3934 | reverse complement strand
GCCCCACACTATGTTCACAGAACCATCCAGCGGATCATTTTTGGTGTTGAGCTGTCTGGACAGCGACGGACCGTAGTCTGATGATATCTGAAAATACCCCTTATATTTCCCGTTGGAGCACTTCTCCTGGAAATTGCTCTCCAGTGATATCAGGGCCAGCATATCGATGTAATCCAGTCCTCTTTCATTGCAGCAATCCCAGAGCAGCTTCTGATGCTCCTTTTTCATCGGGATGTCAGGACAGTACCAATGGCTTTCGTCATCCTCCTCAGCAGCACCCTGCACAGGCGATATCCCTGATAATGCCGCAGCAGTGTCTGCTGCTTTCCTGATATCAGACGCTGTCTCAGCCAGCACAGGTTCATCTGCCAGCACTGCTGCCTGGTCTGTCACCGATGCTGCGGCCATAACAGCGTAGTACTCCGATACCGCCAGTTCATACAGGGATGTCGTGTCCAGTGCCTTTTCCGCGGCAGGCATGCTGCCGGTACCTGCAATCCCGGAGGAAGCCAGCATCAAAGCCGTTATTAAACTGATAATAACCTTTGAAGACACAATATACCCCCTGGTATCTGATACAGCCGTTCAAACACGGCTGATATAATTATACCATCCGTAAGCAGACCGCAACAGAACTACATTTGTCTACCGGTCAGCAAGTCTCTTTTCGCCCGTGATCTCCTGGATAGGCCTGATGTCCTGGGTGACCTCCATGGTGCCGAGATACTCACCGTCAGCGTTCCTTACTGCAAAGTATCTGATGAGCACATACTTGTCACCCATCCTGATCCAGAAGTCCTCATGATCCTTTCTTCCCGATCTGAGGTCTTCGACCACCTTCTCGACTACATTGACACTGGATGGAGGGTGGCAGTTCTCCACCATCCTGCCTATTATTGTCTTTGACCTTGCAAAAATACGCTCTTTACCCTGTGAGAAGTATTTGACCGCTCCACTCTTGTCGACGAAGGTTATGTCCAGTGGCAGTGTGTTGAGCAGGGCATTGATCTCCTCCGGCGTCATCAGACCTGCGTCAAACTTGACATACCGATCGTCACCTGCGGGCTTTTCTCCTTCATCCATCGCTTTACTTTCGATGTCCACGCGCTCCGGCTTCCACTCTCCGGCAGGGTTGACCAGGCAATATCCGATTTCATCACTGCCCTCCACGATCCTCAGCCATTCGTCCTCTGAAAGAGTGTCGATGGACATCGGGAACAGGATATTCTCTTCCTTGTAGATCATTTCAGAAACGCCGTTGACAGCCTCATTGAGCTTGTCCAGCACAGCCTTTTTGTCCCCGTTGTAATTCGCGAGCAGCTTTTCAGCTTCCCTGAGCGACATCCTGATCTCATCATCAACACCCCACATGACCTGGGGCGGAGCTGTGATGCCGTATTTTTCAAGGAACGGGAACAGCAGGTTTTCCTTCCTGAGATAGTGCTTATCTACTTCACTGAGTTCTTTCAGATTTTCCTGCAATGCCTTCACATTTTCAGCGGAATCATCTGCTTCAAAACGCTCGGCATTGGGCTTTATCCTCTCCTGTATGAGTTTTCCGATAGCTTCATTTTCAAGCCTGAAGGTGTGTATGGGATGACCTGGGATCTCTTCCTGCTTCCGGGGTTTGTGGATATCAGATATCGACCCCTTGAATACCGCCGCATGTACATCGCAGAGTCTCTGTATCTCTTCGACGGGCATCCCCTCCATTATGAGAGCCTGCTCCATCTGTGTGATCTCATGCGTCGATATGTCCTTTATCAGTTCCTGGAACCTTGGCTTGATTTCTTCGACGGTTTTGCCGTTGTGGAGCTCCATTATAAGCTCCTTGAGCACCTTTTGCCTGTGCTCCCTGTTATTTATGATCTCGCTGATATCGACCACCTCTTTCTCAATGATATACTGCCATCAGTGCCTTTTAATTACATCCTTAATATGATTACCCGACCGGTCAGTTTCAAAACATCAAACCGGCCGGTCCGCGGTATGGATTTTTCAGAAAGACCGCCCCCGACTTTCTGAGCCAGCTCTCAGGTATTCCTCTTCACTGAATTCCGCTATGTACCTGAGATGTCTGTATTCCTGGTTATAGTCTATCCCATATCCGACCATCAGTATATCAGGCACCTCGAATCCGACGTACTCAAGTGGTATGTTCACAAGCCGCTTCGACGGGTTGTTGAGCAGCGTACATATCTTTATGCTGGCAGGTTTTCTCGCCTCCATATTCTGGACCAGATACCCGATGGTGAGTCCTGTGTTTATTATATCTTCAACCATCAGAACATGCCTTCCGGTTATATTAAGATCCAGATCCTTGTTTATCCTGACCACACCGGTGTTTTTTGTGGCGCCGGGATATACTCCGATGGACATGAAATCTATGTTGACAGGTATATCCAGCTCTCTTGTGAGATCAGCTATAAAATACATGGTCCCCTTGAGCACACTGATCAGTATAGGATGCTTGTCCCTGTAATCTTCACTGATCTTTCTGCTCAGCTCCTTCACCCTGCTCATTATCATTTCTTCGCTGAACAGTATTCTTTTCACTCCGGTTAAATTCATCTATCTCATCCCCTCCACCGAATCCGAAACGTTTGAGCAAGGAATGGAAATCCTTTTTATAAACGATATTTATATTGATGTCCGGATACAGCTCGCGCAGCATTTTGACCTTTTTGTTCTTGGTCGTTACATATTTCTGATCCATCGTTGTAATCTCGACATACGTATCGAACCTCACCAGATAAAAATCAGGGCTTATGGCCATTTTTACATTGCCTTCAGCATCCCACCTGACTGGAAATGTCCTGGGCTCATATTGCCATTCTATCCCATACATATCGAGTATCCTGGCAAACTCCTCCTCTGCAGGATGCTTGAACCGAATCTCGTCCTGTCTGAAGACCGGGGCAGGATCCTGATTCACGGGAGTCCGTCCGGGTATATTAAACCTGTCCTTCATCCCGGCCAGCTCAGAAATGATTTCGACGCACATATCCACTGTAAGATCATCAGTATTGAGTATCATGTCATAGTGATGCGTATCAGCCCAATCTGCTTCATACAGCACAGAAATATACCTTCTGTGTCTTCTGTCGCCCTGCTGCATCAGCCGCTCTGCTTCCCTGGCCCCAAAGCCGTATTTTTTCCTGAGCCTTGCCACTCTCGTGCTGTCGGATGCAATTATCCTGATTTTCAAAGCATCGGGGTGCCCGGCAAAAATGATCTGCGATCCCATCCCGACAATCACTGACGGCTGCTTCTCTGCCTCACTCACAAGCTTTCTTTCGATATATTCCTTGTACGTCAGACCACTGTCCATGACATTGTTGTAGAACCTGGGGCTTTCTGTCAGCATCCTGAGTTGATAATCATTTGTGACTTCTTTCATCCATTCATTCAGCACAGTATCTTTGAGAATAAGCCGCATACCGAGCTTCTCACTCAGCTTTGCGGCAATCTCGCTTCCGTAGCTTCCGTCCTGTCTCGAAATCGTTATTATGGCCAATAATATCACCTGCCTGCAATTATCTTACCATAAAAAAGACATGAGTTAAATGCGGATGCCAGCATGCTGCACAAAAAATTTTTTCGTAAAATCGAAATGTTGAGCAAATCGACGAAAAATCCTAATACTACGAGATAAATGAAGATGTTCCCATAATATGTCCCAAATTACACATTGAGTCGTACAGAAGTATTCTGGTATAATTTAAACAGACTCCAGGGAATACCTAAGAGACATTACCGATGGAGCAGTGACCGCCGCATGAGATATGCGGAGAGACGAGCAGATCAATTAGTTCACGAAGTGAAATAACATCTGCTATATCCAAAGGGTCAGGAAGATTCTGAAGGATGCAATATCGAAGGGACGGTAAAAGGTTCCGGAGATAGCATACCGAGATGAAGATTTCGGAGCTGAGGATGAAAAAGTCTGAGGAAAAGGGTCGTGCAGAAGGTATTGGATCGATAAAGGTTCGCTGGAGTCATTTTTTTGTTCAGAATTCTTCCAGCGTACTCATTACTCAGTTCATCCGGGTCTCTGTTCATCTGACACCACTTCCACCAGCTTTTGTGCAGCAGGCGACAGAGGAACACTCTTAAGATAGCAGAAGCCTATGCTTCTGGGCGGGATCTCATGTGCAAGCTCTATCCTGAACAGCCTCGATGTCCTGAGATACTCCTGGGAAAACTCCTCCACTACGCATGCCACCCCGAAATTGAAACTGGCAAACTCAAGAAGCAGATCGTGAGAACCAAGCTCTATCTCAGGTGTGACTCTTATCCCCTGTGACAGCATATATTTCTCTACATATAATCTGGAATTTGATTTGCGCTCCAGCAGTATCAGCGGCATATCAGCTATCTCTTCAAGCCTGGCGGGTTTCTGAAATCTGCTGATGTATTTCCCGCCACAGACAAAAATATCGTGTATCTCAATACATTCCCTGGTTTCCAGACCGTCTTCCTTTATGGGAAAATTGCATACAGCTATATCTATTTCTCCGGATTTCACAAGTGCGCAAAGCTCTGTCGTTGTCCGGTTGATTATGTTCAGCTTGACATTCGGGTACTGGCTTCGGAATATCTCAAGATAAGGCAGAAGAAAATATTTGGATATGGTATCTCCCACACCCACCTTCATCTCACCTGTTTTCAGGTCCCTCGATCCCAACAGCTTGTTTTCACCCAGATGTATCAGATTGATGGCAGAATTGACATGTTCGAATAGCAGGTGCCCGTCGTTGGTCAGCGTAACGCCCTTAGATGTCCTGGTAAACAAACGCACGCCCAGCTCCCTTTCCAGATTCATGACAGCCTGGCTCACAGCAGGCTGGGTCATATACAGTTCTCTGGCTGCCCTGGAAAAGCTCCTGCATTTAGCCACTTCGCAAAAAACCCTGTAAAGGTCGAGTTTGGGTGCCATATAACCACTCTTTATAACGTGTATTATGGATATCTATTTTACTTATAGCACAATTTCACATATAATACAAGTGTGTCAACTAAACTATGTACAGGGTGAGTGCTCATGGAAAGAATGACAGGTACGGTAGTAAGAGGTATCAGGACACCGATAATCAACTGTGGTGATGACCTGATACAGATAGTGTCAGACAGTATCATAAAAGCTTCTCAAATCGAAGGTTTTCCCATAAGGGACAGAGATATAGCCGCAATAACTGAGTCAGTCGTGGCACGCGCCCAGGGCAACTATGCCGACATCGATGCCATAGCAGCTGATGTCCGTTCAAAATTTGGTGATGTTACCCTCGGAGTGGTATTCCCCATCCTCAGCAGGAACCGCTTTGCTGTCTGCCTCCGTGGCATAGCCAGGGGTGTGAAAAAAATGGTGCTGATGCTCAGTTATCCCTCCGACGAAGTCGGCAACCATCTCGTGGATATAGACGCACTGGACGAAAAAGGCATCAATCCATGGACTGATGTCCTCACACTGAAGCAGTTCCGTGAACTGTTCGGCAATATAAGGCATACCTTCACGGGCATCGATTATATAGATTACTACACATCGCTGACGGAGGAATCCGGAGTCGAGTGCGAGGTGGTATTCTCAAACAATCCGAAAACCATCCTTGAATATACAAAGCATGTTCTGGTCTGTGATATCCATACCAGGGCACGGACCAAAAGGATATTGAAAGCTAACGGCGGAGAAGTGATATACGGACTGGACGACATACTTACAGCTCCGGTCAACGGCAGTGGATACAATGAGGAATACGGCCTGCTGGGATCGAATAAAGCTACAGACGATACAGTCAAGCTCTTTCCCCGCGACTGCATGCAGCTTGTTGCAAAAATACAGGATCATCTTAAACAGCGCACAGGCAAAACCGTCGAAGTAATGGTTTACGGTGACGGCGCATTCAAAGACCCTGTGGGCAAAATATGGGAGTTGGCCGATCCCGTCGTATCACCGGGTTATACCTCCGGCCTTAAAGGCACTCCCAATGAAGTGAAACTGAAATACCTGGCCGATAACGATTTTAAGGATTTAAGAGGAGAAGAGCTGAAAAAGGCTATCTCTGACTATATCAGGAATAAAAAAGATGAGTCCGGGGGAGACATGGCATCCCAGGGCACGACCCCAAGAAGGCTGACTGATCTCATCGGTTCACTGTGTGATCTGACCAGCGGCAGCGGCGACAAGGGGACACCGCTCGTATATATCCAGGGGTACTTCGACAACTTCTCGGCTGTATAGGACCGGAGAAAACAGGGAGCAGAGTTTAAACTCTGCTCTTTTATTATCCGCTTCTCATGATCATTTAGCACTGCTTATCAGATCATGTACGGTTCAGGCGGCAAAAACCGGTTTTTCCCTTTCAGCGATTTCCTGATCATGTCCCTGTGCTTTGCTGACAATCCATATATACCAAAGATATGATCATCAAATTCATCATAAAGCAGGCTGATCCTCGCACCAGGTTTCATGATGCGGTCCACTGCGTCTGTGATTTCGCGCTGGACTTTATCTGAAACGATGGGTATGGGTATTGCCTCAAGATGAGACCGCAACACCTTTACTGAGTTGAATCTCTGCTGGCAGAAGAAAGCTGCCGCCCTGGAGTTCAGCACAGCCAGGACATATTTGACCGCCAGCCCGGGTATCTCTGGAATGAGGATATTGCAGCTGTTCAGCGACAATGTCTTCCTGTCGTCATATGCAAAAACCAGTGTATCACAGATAAAGCGGTATAACAGCTTTTCCGGAGCCCGATACATCCCGGCAGGAGCCACCTGCTGAAAGCTTTCAGGAACGAATCTGATATATGCATGACTGTCGGATATCCTGTATTTGAACACATCGCTGCCTCTCAGTACTGCTTCATAACCGTCCCGCGGAGTCTCCGAAATGAAGGCCCGGTTGTTCCCGGTCACTATGCCCAGCGCAAAACTGGCATTGCCCTTCAGATATGCCAGTTCGGCGTTACTGGAGATTGCATCGAGGCAGGACTGTTGCTCGTCGCTTACATGGAAATTGAATGTGTCCGGCGTATATTTCCGACCGGGACTGATGATAAATGTCTGACCGCCGGAGCTGACCTTTATCCCTTCTGATTTGTCAACTGTGTTCGATAGACCTAATATGACAGACGGGCACTGGACTTTGCCGAAAACATTCCCCAGAAATGTTATGAACCTGAACTCTGCCTTTTCAAGCATGATTTTCCGGACAGCCCTGTGGGATCTGACATTCAGTACCGCTTCAGGAAGAACGAATACCAGCAGGCCTCCTTCACTCAGCAGGGACAGGCAGCGTTCGACAAACAAGTCATATGACTCTGCTCTCCTGTGCGAAGCAGAACGGTAAACAGCTGCCAGGTCAGCCAGCTCTTCTGTGGTATAATCGTATCCCCACGGCGGATTTCCCAGTATAAGGTCATATTCGGAAAAAGGCAGTGTTTTCAGGGTATCACCGCAGGTTATATGCTTCTTCAGAAAATCCATGTCGGTTATGTTGAATCTCAATGCGAAATTTATCCTGGCTATCAGGACTGCAAGTTTATCGGAATCCTGCCCGTAAAGTTGCTCCGGTCCCACCTGCTGCGATGCCAGATAAAGCAGAAAGTTGCCTGTCCCGCAGCATGGGTCAAGGATCCTCATGCCTGACAGATCAACAGTATCCCTGACCAGTGAAACAAGCTCCTTCACAACCGACAAAGGAGTGTAATACACGCCGCTGAGCTTTCTTTCCGACATATTCTTCAGTGATATATAGACAAAGCCCAGGCAATCCTCCTCAGGTACATATTCAAGCTCCTTCTCAAGTATACCGCTGTATCTGTATGCCAGACCCTTACTGTCCGCCACGCCTGAAAGCAGGTCATCGATGAGCGGATCGAATCCGCAAGCATGCAGATCATTGCAGAGGTATTCCCTTATAAGATTTCCGGTCCTGTCATCGCCATGCGTCCGGTAAATAAACTGCAGAGCAAAATTGGCAATGATGACCCTCAGCATATCCTCGTCTATCTGTATCTGGTCATACTCCAGTATCTCATTTATGACTGATATATTGTGCCTGTTTGTTATGTAATTATCATACAGCGACGGTCCTGAAACCTTCTTTTTGTTTCTTCTGGATTTCAGGACTTTATCGCCTGCTTCCACGGCGGCGATCAGTCTGTCGATATCGTCCCGGCTAAACACAGGCTTTCCGGCAACTGCATCGATGGGCTCAAGCTTGCCAAGTCTTATCCAGTTTTTCCCTGTGGCTGAAGTTATTGAAAGGATCCTGCAAACCTCGGAAAAGGACAGCACTTCCTGCTTCATATCTGAAGGAAACTTTTTTTGTTCCAAATCTGAAGCAAGCTTATCTTCGGACAAACCGTGTGATCCTCCTTTCGGCCTGGCTGCCTGTTCTTTCCCGCCCGACCCGCAGCTCCGAAACCAGCATTCCGGCGAGTATCAGACAGCATCCTGCGATCTTCATCGCCGACGGCATTTCCCTCACACCATCGGCATTGGGTATGATCATGGCAAACACCAATGCGAAAACGGGCTCGGCCGTGAATATCAGCGAAGCATGTGTGGGAGTGGTGTATTTCTGAGCAATGGTCTGCCCGCCGTAGGCCAGTGATGACCCCAGTATTGCCGTGAACAGCAGTATGGCTGCCACCGTTGAGTTGAAAACCATCGGCTTGCCAATGTCGACGGCGAACCACAGCGCTGTGCTCGCCAGGCCGGTGAACAGCAACTGTATGATGGCAAGCAGCGGAGCATCCTCATGCCGGGTGAACCTGTCTATGAGTACGATTTGAAATGCCCAGCAAATAGCGCATATGAATGTCAGCAGGTCTCCGATATTGAAGTCGGCCCTGAGTCCGCCGGACATGAAAAATATCCCCGTAAATGCCACGACAACGCCAGTGAAGGCCGCTCTGTCAGGCTTCTTCTTCAGAAGAAGAGCTGAGATTATCGGGACGATAACGACATTCAGGCCGGTGATAAATCCGGAATTCGATGCGGAGGTAGTGTACAGGCCTACGACCTGGAATGCCATACCGCCGAACATAAATATCCCCAGGATGCATCCGTAGATCAGCACCCTCTTGTTGATTTTTTTCAGATTTCTGTGGTAAATCACTGCTAAAACTGCCGATGCCAGCAAAAATCTCAGTGAAAGGTATGCAAATGCCGGGATACATCCCAGCACCACCTTGGTCAGCGGGAACGATGCCCCCCACACCACTGTTATGATCAGCAGCAGCAGATCTGCCCTGAGTTTTTTAGTCATATATGTCAGCCCAATGCAAGAAAGCCCTTGTATATCAAGAAAGCTCCTGTCCTTTCGTTTCTGATTTCTGAGATGACCCCGCGTCCCGGCATCGGCAATGTTGACAAGCCTTCAGGGCCGGGACATGCTGTCAGCATTATACCACGGAATTCTTGCTCACGACCACCGGATAGTCGGAATCACCCTTCAGATACTTACCCCTGGTCAAAACCACATTCTTATCAAGTATACCACATTCCAGGACCGCATCCTGCTCTATCACCGATCCCTGCATCACGATACTGTTTCTCACCACAGCACCCTTTGCTATGGTGACACCTCTGAACAGCACACTGTTTTCGACAGTACCCTCGATGAAGCAGCCATCAGCAACGATGGAATTCGTCACCTCAGCTTCCTCATTGTATTTTGCAGGAGCTTCATCCTTGACCTTTGTGTATATCTTCCCGTTCCGTACGAAAAGCTCCTCGCGTATTTCAGGATCGCTCAGCACCTCCATGGAACATCTGTAGTAATTGCGGACAGAGCTGATATTGCGCCAGTAACCTTTGAATTCGTAACCGTATATACTCAGCTTGTCCAGCTTCTTTATCATTATGTCTCTGACAAAGTCATAATCTCCGTGGGCAATACACTCCTCCAGCAGTGCGATGAGCAGTGTCCGCTTCAGTATGTAAATACCTATGGAGGCCAGATCCGACTGCGGATTCAGTGGTTTCTCCTGTAGATCGATAACCCTGTTGTCCTCGTTGATCCTGATTATCCCCAGACGTGAAAGCTCTTCTTTGGTATAGTCGTACATCTGCCTGTAAGCCAGTGTGATATCAGCATCGGTGTCCAGATGGTACCGCAGCATCTCGCCCATCTGCATCTTGAATATACCGTTTCCCTGGGAAATCACCACATAGTCCTCATTGCTCCGCTTGAGGAAGGACAGGTTATTGTACATGGCATCTGCGCTTCCCCTGTCCCAGCCGCTTTCGTCATCTGACATGGATGGAGGAAAAATGAACAAGCCATCATATCTCCTGTCAAGATCCCACTCCTTGCCCGAACCCAGATGGTCCATCAGTGAACGGAAGCTGTACTGGGTCAGCACTCCGACGTTTTTTATACCGGAGTTGACCATATTGGACAGTATAAAATCTATAGCCCTGTATTTGCCGCCAAAGGGAACGGCTGAAACGGACCTGTTATATGAAAGGTCTTTGAGAGCAGGCTTTTTCCAGCCTGACAGTATCAATCCCATGGTATTCGTCATTCACATTCACCGCCTTTGTATATGCTTGAGCCTGACGGCACCACTTCCCCGCAGAAATCTTCGATGCCGGCATGCATATCTATCATGACATTTTTCCCTATGACAATGCCTTCAGGAATCTCTGCCCTTTCTCCCACCACAGTTATCCCGGAGTTGTAAATGCCGGGCTTATGCTCATTGGGGATATCATCGCCAAAGCCTATCCTGGCATTTTTCCCGACCACGACGCCTTCTCCGAGGATACAATGGTCCAGAACACTGCCCTCTCCGATATATGAATTTGACATCACGATAGAATTCTCGATCAAAGCGTCTTTTTCGACGGTAACGCCCGGGAAAAGCACTGAATTCCTGACTCTTCCGTAGATCATGCATCCCTCGGCCACCACAGAAGTTTTGACACTCCCTGTCGATGCCACATAGTGCGGAGGTTTGACAGGATTGGGTGTATATATTTTCCACTCGGGATCATACAGATTGAATTCCGGGACTCTTTTGACAAGATCCATATTCGACTCCCAGAAGGCCTGTATCGTCCCGACATCTTTCCAATAGCCACTGAACCTGTATGCAAACATCCGCCTTCCGTCGCTCAGCATGGCGGGTATTATGTCCTTCCCGAAATCATGGTCGGATGTCTCATCCTGTTCATCGCGGATCAGATATTCTCTCAGTATCTCCCACGTAAATATGTATACGCCCATGGATGCAAGCGTACTTTTGGGATTGGCGGGTTTCTCCTGAAATTCGTAAATACGTCCGTATTCATCAGTGCTCATTATGCCGTATCTGGATGCTTCTTCGTACGGAACGTCGATGACAGATATCGTTGCCTCTGCATTGTTTTTCACATGGAAGGCCAGCATATCCAAGTAGTCCATTTTATAGATATGGTCACCCGACAGGATTATGACGTATTTGGGTGACATCTTGTCAACGTAATCGATATTCTGACTGATCGCATTTGCGGTCCCCTTGTACCATTCGCCGCTGTCTTCCTTCATGAACGGCGACAGTATGGTGACGCCTCCGTTCATCCTGTCCATATCCCATGGTTTGCCGATACCGATGTGATTATTGAGCTTGAGCGGCTGGTACTGCGTAAGGACACCTACAGTATCGATACCTGAATTGGCACAGTTGCTGAGCGAAAAATCGATTATCCTGTATTTTCCGCCAAACAGCACTGCGGGCTTGGCAGATTTCTTGGTCAGGACTCCCAGCCTGCTTCCCTGTCCTCCGGCCAGCAGCAGGGCTATGATCTCTTTTCTTACCATCGCACATCACCCCTGTTTTTTATCTGACGATCTATCAATCTATATGAAAGATTTCAATAATTATGATTTATTTCCAATAGTGCACCAGATAAGCCGAGGTACATTACCACAGCCAGAGCGTCCCAACACATGATATATGTTTGTCTCACAGTTTATCTCCAACAGGCACCAGTTGACGAATTCCGATGGTTGTCAAGTGCTTTTACTCTTTTATGATAACACAGTCGTCGGATTTTAGAAAGGCTTGCGAGCAAGGATCTGGATTTTTGTCCATTATGAATCAAAAATACTGCCAGACTGTACAATGTGCTATAATTGATATATCACAAAACAAGTCGCATCGGGGTGTAAAGATGAATCCACTTGGAAGCAGCAAAGAAATAGTTCAGAATAAGCTTATCATAATGTATATGATACACAAAATGGATATGCCGGTCAGCAACAACAGCCTGACAAGGATCATACTCGAAATGCATCTGATGAATTACTTCATGCTCCAGCAGTGCCTCAATGAGCTGTGCGAAAGCAAGCTGGCAGCATTGTCGGCGGATGAGCCGGTCACAGGAAATCCACCAGAGCGGACATCAGCTGCAGCCTCCGGAGATCCGCCGGGCAACTATATCCTGACTGATGCAGGCAGAAAAACACTGCAATACCTGGTGACAAAAATACCACCAGGAATAAGAAAACGTCTGGACAGGACGATCCCCTCCGCCCGCAGGAAAATAGAGGAGGATCTGCTCATAACGGCAGAATACATCCCTGAGAGTGAAGACAAGTATGTTGTGATGTGCAGGATGAGAGAGAGGGACTTCACTCTCGTGGAGCTCAAGGCGACCGTAGGCACAAAAAAAGATGCTTTATCCGTCTGTGACAACTGGAAAAAGCATTCCTCGGCCATATATTCTGAAATCATCGAATCATTGACAAAGCAGAGGTAATATCCCTGTGCTTTGTCGATTCCCTGTACAGCACGAACCGATTTCCAATAACCTGGACCACTTCTGCACCGGTCCTGCCGGCTATCTCATCGGCTGCTTCCCGGGCATCGAAAACAGAGTTTTTCAGTACTGTAGCCTTGATCAGCTCACGGGCTTCAAGGGCATCATCGAATTGTTTTATGAGATTGTCTCCAATGCCGCTTTTCCCCACCTGGAATATCGGCTCTATAGTATTTGCCAAGCTTCTCAGATAGCTCCTTTGTTTGCCTGTCAGCATACATACGCCTCCCTGCTTCATTCAGTATGATGTGCCCGGCCGACGTCTATTGTCCATATATCACTGTCCACTGTGACAATGGCACAACTGTCTGCCGGATCACCTCATGTATTCAAATTCTATGTCATATATCCTGACCGTATCACCTTCATCGATACCCATTTCTTCAAGGGCATCGATCACGCCTTTTGATTTCAGCGAGCGCTGGAAATACTGGAGTGATTCGTGTACACCAAAATTGACCGACCTCACCAGCTTGTCTATCCAGCTCCCTTCAACGATATAGACATCACCCTCCCTGCGGATAGTAAAGGGCTCCTCTTCCTCCGCCGTGTAAATGACTTCTTTATCTGTGACTGTCAGAGGTGCCACGGCAGGCAGCTCATCCAGCTTTGCAGCTATATACTGCATCAACTGTTTTACCCCGTCGCCCGAGGCTGCAGATATGGGAAATACCCTGAAGCCTTTTGCTTCAACTGCTTCTTTGAATCTCTCCAGATTCTGCTGTCCCTGCGGAAGGTCGACCTTATTCGCCGCCACTACCTGATATCTTTCCGCCAGCCTGGGATTATACAGCCTCAGCTCTTCATTTATTTTTTCAAAGTCATCCACCGGATCTCGTCCATCCACCCCTGCCACATCAACGATGTGCAAGAGCATCCTGTTCCTCTCGACATGCCTGAGAAAGTCAAACCCCAGCCCTACACCCTGATGGGCACCTTCTATAAGCCCTGGAATGTCGGCCAGCAGGAAACTGGCTCCTTCGTCTATTCTGACAACACCCAGGTTCGGCACCAGCGTCGTGAAAGGATAGTCCGCTATCTTCGGCTTTGCAGCAGACACCTTCGACAACAGCGTTGACTTCCCGGCGTTCGGGAACCCCACGAGGCCGACATCTGCGATCATCTTCAGCTCCAGCTCGACCTCATATTCTTCGCCGGGATCGCCGGGCTTTGCAAAACCCGGGACCTGCCTTGTCGGTGTGGCAAAATGCTGGTTGCCAGCGCCACCTTTGCCACCCTTCGCAACTACGGTCCTTTGTCCCGGCTCCACCATGTCAGCCAGGATGCGGCCTGTTTCCAGATCCTTGACAACAGTCCCCGGCGGCACCCTGATTATCAGGTCCTTTCCGCTTTTGCCGGTGCGCTTTGCCGTCCCGCCATTCTCCCCGGACCCGGCAACATATTTCCGCTTGTATCTGAAGTCGATAAGAGTCCTCAAACCTTCATCCACTTCAAATATGATGTCGCCGCCTTTACCTCCGTCTCCGCCGTCAGGTCCGCCGGCCGGAACAAACTTTTCCCTGCGGAACGATACCATTCCATTTCCGCCGTTACCGGCTTTTATATGTATTTTTGCACGATCGATAAACATAACTTACTCCCATACGCAAAAAGTCCCGACCTGGTCGCCGGGACTTATTCTTTGCCAACTACATCGCTACTATACTAACCTGTTTTCTGTCCTTGCCCAATCTTTCAAATTTGACCTTACCTGATTTCAGGGCAAAAAGCGTGTCGTCCTTTCCTCTGCCGACATTAGTTCCCGGATGGATCTTCGTGCCCCTCTGTCTTACTATGATATTGCCGGCCAGCACATACTGTCCGTCGCCCCTTTTGACTCCAAGTCTCTGAGCCGCACTGTCACGGCCGTTTCTCGAACTGCCGACTCCCTTCTTGTGAGCGAACAGCTGCAGATTGATTTTAATCATCAGATTGCACCTCCTCATCTTTTACCGATACATACGCCGGATACGAGAATCCTATCTGTTTTAAACCTATTACCGTAGTTTCCATTATGACCGAAGCTATCGATCTTTGCTTGTCACTCATTTTTTCCGGCAACCTTATCAACATATATCCGTCACCTTCGGTGTGACACCCCTTCAGGCCTGCCAGACTTTCAAGCGCCCCGGCTGCTGTGTAGGCTGTCACTGACACTGCCGAGCAGATTATATCCGCTCCTGCTTCAGCGTAGCCTGAATGCCCGCTGATCTCGATGCTTCTGACAGGACCCGTTGAATCCCTGTTTATTACTGCATTGATCATTTTCAAACGCTGATCTTTTCGATCTGTACTTTGGTGAAAGGCTGTCTGTGGCCCTGCTTCTTCCTGTATCCCTTCTTGGGCTTGTACTTGAAAACGATGATCTTTCTGGCCTTACCCTGTCCCAGTACCTTTGCCGTTACGCTGGCATTGTCCACCAACGGCTTGCCGAATGTCACATTGCCTTCACTGGAAACAGCCAGGACTTTGTCGAATGTGACTGTCGCACCATCTTCAGCATCCAGCTTCTCAATAAACAGAACATCGCCTTCCTGTACTCTGTACTGCTTACCACCTGTTTCGATTATTGCGTACATTGATATACCTCCTGCAAACAGACTCGCCGGACCTTTGAGGTGATTGTCCTCAGTCTGACTGAAGCACACTCCCTCCCGGGCAGCTGTCCCGTTCTCCGGCCGCACCTCTCAAAGACAAAGCCTGTAGATCCCCGACAGCATTTTAAAACCCTGGCCGAGCGGTTACCGAAACATTTTAACACACACACAGACCAGTTGTCAACGCCAATGATTTCAGTTTCTGCCTGCCCGGTCTGTAACTTGTTCCTGACCGGATTTCTGACCTTTCCCATTTGCATCTGACGCAAGCAGCCTGCCGCTGCCTTCGTAGTAAGGGCAATCCACATGCATGATACTGGACAGGTCCTGTCTGACCTTCTTTCTGGTCATCTCTATCAGTCCAAGACCGGTCATGCCAACCACAGTCGTCCTGGTCCTGTCCTTTTTTAAGGCCTGCCTCAGCCTGTCGAGCACATTCTGCTGATGTTCTTTGTCATGCATGTCAATAAAATCGATTATAATGATGCCTCCGATATCCCGAAGCCTCAACTGCCTGGCGATTTCATCGGCCGCTTCCATATTCGTCTTATGGACCGTATCCTCGAGATTGCTTCTGCCCACATACTTGCCTGTGTTCACATCGATGACTGTAAGAGCCTCAGTCCTGTCTATAATGAGATAGCCTCCGCACTTGAGCCATACCTTTCTCGACAGGGCACGGGCAAGCTTCGCATCCAGCCGAAAGTATTCGAAAATGCTGGTATCCTTCGCGAAATACTCGACTCTGTGCTTCAAATCCGGCGAAACGATCTCGACGAGCTCCAGCACCTTTTCGTAGTGGCTCCTGTCATTTATGATGAATTTGTCGATGTCCTTGGTGAACAGATCCCTGACCAGCCTGTAAACCAGGCTCAGATCCTTATGTATACAGCGGGGCACAGGTCCGCTTTTTTCCTTGCCCTTTATGTTCTTCCACAGCTTCAGCAGAAAGCCCAGGTCGTCCGTGAAATCATCCTCTTCCATTCCCTCGGATGCAGTTCTGACGATCAACCCCATCCCGGCAGGCTTGAGGTTGTCCGCGATTTTTTTCAGTTTGGCTCTTTCATCTTCATCTTCGATCCTTCTGGACACCCCTGTATAGTCGGCATCGGGCAGCAGCACCAGATGCCTTCCGGGCAGCGTGATATTGGTGGTGACCCTTGGCCCTTTGGATCCTATCGGTTCCTTTATGACCTGTACTGTCAACTCCTGACCGACACTGACCAGATCAGCTATATTCAAGCCCTTCTCGTCATGCGGATGGTCATCATCATCTTCGCTGAATTCTTTCATTGATACTATATCACCCGCATAAAGGAAGGCATTCTTCTCATAGCCAATATTTACGAAGGCTGCCTGCATCCCCGGCAGTACACTGCTGACCTTGCCCCGGTAGATGTTGCCTACCAGTCTGTCGATATCAGGCCTTTCGATATATATTTCAGCCAGGTCGCCATCCTCGACCAGTGCGACTCTGCTTTCACTGATACCGATATCTGCAATCAACTGCTTTCTCAAAAAAAACACCTCTCTAAAAATTCATGGATGAGAAATCATGTCCCTCTTTTAAGGAAAATGAAGCCTGTCTCTTTACATTCACATAAGGGAAGACCTGTCCATGGGATCCGCAATACCGCTTCCCGTATCAACATATAAAGCTTTTCGGTGCACCCTTACAGCAGCCACAGGAACTCCCCACTGCTCAGCCAGGGTTTTTATGAACAGTACAGGGCTGAGATTAGCTTTACTGCCTGCCTTGAGGTCAGTCTTGATCAAAAAGGCCGATTTGAAAACTTCATAACCCGGAGGCATTGTTTTAATCTCTTCGATTTCCGCTGCAAGTATCATCGGTCTTATATCCACTTCCTTAGCAGTGGTTTTCCTGCGTTTTCCCCTGGTCTCCTTCTCTACCATTATGCTGCCACGTTTGAGCATCGTCTCCAGACCCCTTGATGCATCGTCATATGTCAGCACTTCATCAGTGAATACTTCCAATATATAATCTGCACGGCAAACCATTGCCATGATATTCTTCCCTGAATCATTGACCGCCGCTGCTGTCACCCTTATCCCGTCGGGCAGAGAATCATTCAGCTTCCGCATGAACTCCTGCGGCTCGATCTCCGCTCCTGTCTGGAAATCCGCATGCTCACATTCGCTGGTCATGCCTACAGCCAGCGGCAGACCCAGTACCATCCGGGGATGCGGGTTGAAGCCCTTTGAGTATGAAACCGGAAGGCCCGAACGTCTGACAGCCCTTTCAAATACTTTCATCAGATCGAGATGCGACAGAAATTTGACAGCCTCGCCTCTTTCAAATCTTATCCGTATGCTGCCGGCAGGTTTGCCGTCTTCCGTACGGTGCGGTTCTCCACGCTGCGCCGCTTTGCCGTTAGCATCTTTGCACCGGACTGCCTGACCGCCGGCATCCTCCGCCAGGGTTCCATCGCCGCGGGTATTTTCATGTCGGCTTTTTTCACCGGAAACCGCTTCCCGCTTCGCCGGCTCCCCACCGCTTCCCCTTCCGGGTTCTCCGCCGCCGGTGTAGTCGGTACAGATACCCTGCCCGAATACTGAAGCTCCGCATCCGACACAGGAGGTCATACAGTTGGGTGTGACTTCACCATTCTCCGCCCGCCTTCTCTCCCGCAGAAGATGCTTTCTGGATACTCCCACATCTATGTGATCCCAGGGGAAAACTTCATCTTCATCTCTTTTTCTGTTTGCGTAAAATGCGGGGTCGATACCGCAGTCGGCAAAGGCCTGCATCCATTCGTCGAATTTGAAATGTTCGCCCCAGCTGTCAAACCGGCAGCCCCGCTCCCACGCCCTTTGCAGTACTCCTCCCAGACGTCTGTCGCCTCTTGAGAATACAGCCTCCAGCATGCTCAGTTCAGGATCATGCCAGTTATATTTTAAATACCTGCCTCTGATCCTGTCCCTCAGCAATCCCTGTTTCTCCCTGAGTGTCTCCATGCTGTCCTGGGCTTCCCACTGGAACGGCGTGAAAGGCTTCGGTACAAAGGATGATGTGCTTATGGTGACTTCGAGTCCTCTGGCCCTCTGCTCCTTCGGGATCCTGAAAAACTCGTCCACCACCTTCGTGCCGAGCTCTGCGATGCCTTCCACATCCTCCGTTGTTTCATAAGGCAGACCGATCATGAAGTAGAGCTTGACTCCGCTCCAGCCGCCTCTGAAAGCCATCCCCACAGAATTCAGCAGGTCTTCCTCGGTAACACCCTTGTTGATAATGTCTCTCAGCCTCTGCGTCCCGGCTTCAGGGGCAAATGTAAGGCCGCTCTTCCGCACCTTCTGCACCTTCTCCAGCAGATCGAGTGAAAATGAATCTATACGGAGAGACGGAAGGGACAGGTTGACCATCCTGGGTTCCATCTCTTCTATCAGTCCCGATGTGAGCTCCGGCAGTCCTGAATAATCGCTGGTACTGAGCGATGTCAGCGATATCTCTCCGTAGCCGGAACTTTCCTGTAGTTTATCTGCCAGCTCCATAAGCCGCTCCGGGGTCCTCTCCCTGACCGGCCTGTAAATATAACCCGCCTGACAGAACCTGCATCCCCTGGTACAGCCGCGGAACAGTTCGAGCATGATCCTGTTGTGGACTATGTCTATATACGGTACGATCACCTTTTCAGGGAAGTATACGCTGTCGAGATCTCTTATGATCCGTTTCCTTATCTTCGCAGGATATTTATCCTCTATGGGTCTGACTGCCTTCAGAGTACCGTCGTCGTTGTACTCATGTCTCTTATACACATCT
>DGEE01000125.1:33136-37549 GCA_002385815.1 Hungateiclostridiaceae bacterium UBA3934 | reverse complement strand
AGATGTGTATAAGAGACAGATGAAGAACTGTCCCCGAAACTTTTCGAGGACAGGTAGCTGTTTTATCCTTCCAGGCTGAATAGTTTGTGGAAGGCGCTGGCCAGCTTGATTTTTGATTCCTGGAATAACTCGACTATTTTGAACTTTATTTTGACAGGTATTTCGCTTTCGCTGTCTGCCGATGTTATAATGCTGTATTCCTCGTCTGTGAGCACTTCCTGCAGATCCTTCCTGACAAAGTCAGGCACGGTCCCATGGGTCACATCTACAAAACAGAGAGGCGGAAAAAGAACACACCACCAGTTGGACCCTTCACCGTTCCCAATAACGACCTTCAATGCCTGATAATTTCCGGCCGGAAGGGCTATGTCTCCATATGCCCTGGTTGGGAACGGGTATACCCCCAGTGTAGTTTCCACATCATAGCTGTATCCGTTGCTTTGAATCGTTTCTCTTGCAAGATTCGTGATCTCAGGTATCTTTTCGCAGATCATGGCTCTTGTCTGCTCAATATTTTTCGAATCTTTCACTTCGTTCCGCACATAGGCAAGGATATTATCCCTTACGGTATTCTTCAATTCCTGATCCTCTGGCGAATCACTGTTGGCCACGACATGGAGCCTTATCAGATTCCCCGACAAATTCCTGTTCACATTTTCAGTGTAGGAATTCATTTTGAAAATCACAAACGTGAAAGTAATTATCGATATACTGGCAATGAGCCTTATATTGCGTCTTGTGTGCCTGATCAGTGATTTTCCTGCTGCAGTAATAAAATCACTTTTTTTCTTCATTTGAAATCCCCCTGACAATACCATTATTATGATGTTTTGCGTATAAACGGATGTATAATCAGATATACATCCGTTTCGCTATAAAGTATTGTCAGTTTGGATAAAATTTATACAATTCGTTAACTTTATGCAGCCAAATTAAATAAAGGAACAGCACCCATTAAATAATCAGCTTTTCAGGTATTTAACTGCTGCAGCATATTGGCCGTCGTATTTCAGGATAAGCTCAAGCAGATCGGCATTTAGGAATATCTGTGTCTTTACATCAAGGATTCCAGTTGGCTTGATTTTTTTGCTGCTTTGGTATTCTTTTAACGCTGATTCGAATTCTTCGTCAAAATTGATGTTCAGTTCAGTAATGTCGTAGCCCAGGAGTCTCAGGATCAGCTTGGCATCAATTATATCAGAGCCTTTGCTGCCCGGTTCGAAGGTGCCTGTCCTGGAAAGCCTTTCTATGTCAAGGATGTCAACGCCATCGATATATTCAGGGTCGTCAACTGATATGTCTGGTGTGATACCCGTTCCTTCAATCATTTTGCCGTCTGGCGTGTAATAAAGACCCAGTGTCATTTGTGCATAGCCGTAGATTTCATCCTGGTCAGGGTTTATGCCGTAATGGCGCAGTTCATATACATTCACAGTATCTATCCCATATTGCTCCCTGTATTTGTTGTATGCCTCGAGGGTCAGTATCGGTATGGCATTCTGCACCTTGGCTTTCCCGAAGGTCTTTGTGCCAATCAGTTTGCCTGCGCCTGTATCCTGGATAGCCCCTGCCACTATTTCAGATGCGCTGGCGCTGTTGCCGTTGACCAGCACTGCAAGCTTGTATTTCTGCTCTTTCAGATCAGAGTGGTATTCTACATCCACATACATCTCCGATTTGAAGTCCAGATATGTTATAGGCCCCTCCGGCACAAATTTCGACGCCAGACTCACAGCCTGGATCATCTCTCCTCCCGGGTTGTTCCGCAGATCCAGCACAAGGTTGGTTATACCTCTCTTGTCAAAATATTCCAATGCTTCAGTGAAATACTCGTGCGTATTTGAATTGAATGTTTCAACCTTGATGTATCCGATACCATTTCTGTTTTCATATGTGACAGGATTGATCTTCACGATTTCTCTGACCACGTCGACATATTGTATCTCCGGATTTCCGCTCCTGAGGATGCCAAGTCTTACAATGGTCCCGGCTTCGCCCCTGATGACGCCGGAAACACTGTTAACCGATGCCCCAACCAGGTTTGTGCCATTAGCCTCCACGATGATATCTCCCTGAAGGATGCCGGCTTTCTCGGCAGGCGATCCGGAAAACACCTTTGTCACAACAACAAAATCATCGCTTTCCTGTATGGTCACTCCGATACCTCCGAAGTTCCCGGATATCGAACCATAAAACTCTTCTTTTTCTTCGTGGTCCATAAATACAGAGTATCGGTCGAGTGTATCGAACATACCTCTGACCGCGCCTTCAAACAACTCTTCCTCTGAAACCTCACCGTGGTACTGATCCTGAATAAAATCCATCAGGCTGTTGAAATACGGCGAATCTGTTCTGGCCGTCCCGGAAGCAAACACCGGCTGCCCGACCACCAGTAAAAAAACCATGATACTGCAAATGAAACGCTGCAATCCTCTCAACATATGCTTCTTCACAATACAAGACCCCTCTTCAGTTTAATAATTTGATTTTACCATTTTGGGGGACAGTTCTCAATTTTTTATCAATTCGCTCAAAACCTCGAGATACTCAAACCTTTTAATGGTATTCCCGCTGACGGATGGAACGATCCCAAAACTGTCCCCGAAGAAACTGACTATATCCTCTTTTGTGGCTTCCTCGTCGGACCTTTCCATCAGATCCTTCCTGTCGTAATACAGAAAACCTAAATAATAGGGGTGTTTCAGATGCTTTTTTCTGTCACTGGCAGAGCCGATAATGTTCATCAGCATTTTCCCATAATCGCTCTTTTTCATTGTCATCATTACCATTTCTCCGACTGTAAGCGTTTTATCGGGCTTGAACTCATTTGTTCTGTATCCGATTATATATCCTCTTCTGTCAAGTTCCCTGGCGATTTCAAAGTTTTTCGAAAAGTCATTGAAGTCCTCAAATGGGTATTTATCCTTGAGTTCTCTGACCGTTACGACCTTGTACCCATATCCGCTCAGAACCTCCAGCTGTTCTCTCAAAGCAGTGGCAACGGGACTCATCAAAGACATGTTGAAGCCGTCTTTCTGGAAAATAATCTGGCCACACAATGCGTTGGCGTCAGCCCTGAGGGTGTTCTTAAGAGGATCCACCATTTTTCTGACATCCTCTTTATAATCGCCGACCGTGGGCATCCAGCCACCCCCGTCAAAGCTTGCAGCCAGATAATCATAGCCCAACACCGCATATGCATCGTATGACGTGAATCCGTCCGGTATCCTGTCAATATAGTGAGGCGGTCTCGACATGGTCATCTCATAATCAAATTCATTCTTCATCAACTCATGCAATTGTCTCAGATCGCTGACAACGTCATGTATATTCGTAAAATGCTCTCTGCTCCCATAGACGATATTGTTCCTTCCAAATAAAACGTGTCTGTAGCCATGGTTTGATATTTCATGGCCGTTTTTCAATAATTCCCTGACCAGTTCTTTCTGGTTTTCTGCCCCGGCATACTTGTCTTTCCCAAACATAGGATAATGGTCATGCCTTACCCCGCTCCAGGTAGGCTTGTGCAAGCTACCCATTTTGTCAGGGTAGTTGTGCTCCGTGGTGCCGATTACATTGAAGGTCCCCCTGGCATCATAATCATTCATTATCCCGATCAATGCCCGGGTAAGACTCACGCCTTCGAGCCCCGGGTCTGCCACCGGGTTGACAGGCATGTTCGTGGGACCGTCATCGAAGGTCATTGAAACTATTCTTTCATTTTGGGGCACCGCAAATCTTTCCAGCCCTCTGACCGGAGAAAGGTATCTCCCCGCGACTTCTCTGCGTCTTTGTTTGATTTTCTTATTGATTTTCCTCGCCAATGTGTATAACTTCATATTCCGGACACCTCGTTATCTTATTGAGAACAAATTCACCGGCTCCATACAACAGTCTTATTCCATTCTTAACAGCGTATGCCGGCCTGACTTTCTTCATATTATATAGTTTAGCCTTTGCAACGGCGTAATTCGATGCCTTTTTATAATATATGGCACTCCTGCATCTCAGGGCTTTTGCAAATTCTTCAGGTCTCAGCCCGAAATCGCTGGTGATCATATAGCAATTTGCCAACTCCTCCGTCGAATGAGCATCGGAGCCCCCTGTGTACAGGAACCCGTCTCTTCCCATGAATTGCTTTATAAACCCTTGCGACGAGGACTTCAGCAAAAAGGAATCCAGCCTGGAATTGTACTGTTCTATCCCGTCGACATAGTCCAGGATTTCCGGATTGTATTTCAACCCGCTGATATACGGATGAGCCAGGATCGTTATCCCGTTGATTCTCTTCACGTTTTCAACAACTCTGTAAAAGTCGAATTGCCTCTCATTTACCCTGGGGGTGTCTTTTTCTATGGAATCATCGATAAAGTACGCCAGCACATGTCCATACTGAGTGGAAAACTCTGCAGC
>DGEE01000125.1:28221-32831 GCA_002385815.1 Hungateiclostridiaceae bacterium UBA3934 | reverse complement strand
AATATTTCCCCGACAGATGCCTTTGAATCATGTGAATATTTCGAATGGATATGTAAGCTCAGTTTCATCTGATCCTTCTCCCGGCCAGAGACAGCAGATAATTGAAGAACGGGACAGGATTCCTCAGGGTGAATATACCCTCCCTGGCACATATGATATATTTCAATATTCTGAATGCTTCAGCTGCTTTCCCCGCTTTAAGCAGTGAAAACATCGATAAATACGCCTGCGGAAAGAAGTACATCTTTGAACTCAGCTTGTATGAGACAGTGTCAGCATCGATCTTTTTATGCCGGCCATTCAATATCCTGATGTAGTTTTCAAAGAAATCGGACCCGGATACGAACAACAGGGGCATGCTGCCCCAATACCTCGGATTCACCTCGATCAGGTAATCACCTTTAAATTCGACCATGGCATAACCTGTCCACTTCAGGCTTCTGAGCAGCCTGTAAGCAGCTGCGACCAGCTCTGACCTGTAAACCGACATGCAAACCGCACTGGGTCCGCCTTCGACCGGGTACTCCACAATTCGCTCGTGCACTATAAAGTCCACCAGGTCCGAGTCGCTATCCAGCAGCATTGAAACCCCAAAGCCCTTACCTTCGACATATTCCTGGACTATCAGATTATCGCTGTTTCCCCCGAAAAAAGCGAGTGCTTCTTCGTACTCTTTATCATTATTAACTATTTTGTATCTTTGATCAGGTTTCAGAGCAGTATTTTCAGAGTTGTTTAGTTTTACGACCAGGGGATATTTCCCGTCTCCGCTTCCCGGCACCTTTAACCCAAGGCTACGAGCCAGCTCCATCAGTCTCTTCTTGTCTGTCGCCAGCAGCACAGATTCGCAATTTGGCAAAATGTATCTGATGTCAGGCTTTATCTCATCGACCGCCCTCATTATCAGCGGATTCCCGGCTATCAGGCAATCTTGCTGCGAGAACGTGGAGAAAGCACTCCGCAAGTCACTTATCAAATCATCTGCCGAAACCTCGATGACAGATGCCAACCGATTGCTTATCGGTCTGGAACCCGCAAACCCTATGCCATGCACCTCATATCCCTTTTTGACCAAATAATCGACCAGGGGCGCAGTCATTCTTTTATCTATATTATCGACTATTACTCTCCGCATAGCTCCACCAGTGGGGGACAGTTCTCAAATTTATCAGGCACTTCGCCGAATGCAACGGCCTGCCCGGCTTCCGTTCAGTGCAAAACAAAGCCGGCAGACTTATTGCAAATTATCTATACTCTGCAACAAGTGCCCCATTTGCAGTATATCGCATTTTCGGTAAAAGTAAAGATACCAATGAAGTAAAGGGTTAAGGATGCCTCAGTAATAATTTATAAGCCTGTCCCTGTAGTCTTTTCTGATACCCTCCTGCAGGTATTTGATCAGGCTGTTGAACATCGCGGCACCTTCGGCCTTTGTCAGCCTTTTGTTGGGATTCATATTGCCCTTGCTGTCGCTTTGGATAAGCCCGATTCGATGAGCCACATATGCGGCGTTCCTGGCATGCTCCGGGATCAGGTCGTTGTCGCGAAAGCTTGTGACCGCCACTGGCGCAGGTGCCAGTGATTCAAAGCCAAGAGCTCTGATAAAGGCAACGGTCGCTTCTGCTCTTGTTATATAGTCATTGGGAGCGAATCGATCCTGCCCTTTGCCAAACATTATCCCCCGTTCAAATACGCTTTTGATGTCATTGAAATAGATGTTGTTTATTGAAACATCGTCGAAAGGCGAAACTATGATCTCCTTTCCTGTCGTCCTTCGCGACGTCTGTACTGTCCTGGTGATAAGTGTCGGATCCTGGGGGACTTCTTTTGCAACCTTAGTCATAGCTGCAGCGAACTCCGCCCTGGTCATATAGTTGTCAGGGTAGAAATTTGAGCCGTCTCCCTTGAAAACTTCAAGACCGAACATAATTTTTATATCATTCTCCGCCCAATGCCCTCTGGCATTTCTCAGGTCTGTCGTTGGCAGTCTTCTCTGTATCGGGAATGTTTCAATGGCAAGACTGTCACTATATGTAACGATGCGGTCAGTCGATATCCCTCTTGAATCGAATTCCGGCAGCATACAGGTATACTCCAGAACGTTGCTGTTCATGCGGCTTTGCACATAGCTTCCCGAGAAAGAAATCTGGTTGGGTCTGTTTTCAAAGTACTCCAGTTGCTCCGTCGACGTTGAAGAGATGGCGATTGTTGCCGTCCCGCCCCAGATATCGACACCGTCAGCAGTGTTCCTTTCGCCGCTGATAATATAATCGAGCAGCAGACTCTCGGCATTGCCCCAATACTGGTCATAGCCGTAGAATGTGCCCGTGCATTCAACAGTAACTGTGTTGCCGTCATTGGCGGCTCCTACCTGGTAAACTTTTCTGCTCCATATGCTCCCTGCATGGTAATTGACCGCCGGCCTGGGATCGATCAGGTTGGAGCGGGCAAACTGGTAGCTGTTGATATTCGGAATGGTATATGTAACGCCGTCTATCCTCACGCTTTCACGCGCCGAAGTAAGGCTGACAGTCTCAGTAATCTGGCCATTCTCCCATTTCTCTGACTCAGTGGTGTAAACAAGCACTCGCGTGAGCGTATTTTCCCCATTGCGCAGGTTATAGGTATATGTAGTGGTAAGCTTGTCCTGCCTCTGGCTCTTTTTTATGAGAAGCGTCCCCTCAAACACGACGGGCTTGCCGCTGATGAAGGTAACCTCCTTGTATTCGAACGTCGAATTGTCTGGCACCTCTCCCGAAGAAATACCGCCTTCATACCCGCAAACACCTTCCCGGGCAAACACATGGCCATACATGAGGAAAACTGTAATTATTATTAGCAGCAGTGCCGTGACTTTTTTCTTCATAAATGAGACCTCCGGTTTTAATTCATTCCACTATGATAATATAGGCATCTCCGTCTGTACTTCTGTCCCTCTTGATGATCCTTATATCAGCGCCTTTTTTAATCGACGAAGGATCGATTACTCTGCCTTTTTCGATTGCAATAGTATTATTGAGGACATTGACTGTTGTATCAGCGATGTTTTTCCACTTATAGTCTGAGGAATCATATACACTGACCCTGCGTATGCTGATAGTGCCATCGCCCGCAGCATATACCGTTCCTCTCATGTTTACTGTCCCGTATGGTGCAGTGGTGACCAGAACTGCGTCGATTCCGTCAGCCACTATGTAAACCACATCGTTTATGAAGCTTTCTTCACCGTAGCCGACAAATTCCCGGACATTCAGGACACCTTCGTCTGTCAGTACCCTTGTGTCAAATGTTATATTGAAGGTTTTCGGCGTGTTGTAATATTTCCAGTCAAGCCCCTGCAACTGCGAGAAGGACTCAACGGTGAAATCTCTGCTTTGGTTGATATCTCTGATCCTGCCGCGATAAATCATAAGAGTGTCGTTCTGCGGCTCCTCCACATTGACCACGGATGCGTAATAATTGCCGCTGGAGTAGTCTCTGTTCAGTGTCATGTAAACCTTATCGTCATAACTGAGACTATTGCCTGTCACCAGCCTGCCATATTTCACAATAATGCTGCCGTCTGAAAATCCAATCCTTCTGTTCTCATTAGCTGTCCTGAAGCTTGATGTGCCCGGAACAAACTCGCTGATAGTATCCGCGATCGATGATATCTCTGTGTCGAGGCTGTTGCGGTATGCAACTACAACTGCTCTCTCTTCCCCGCCATAAGTCCTCTCGACGGCAATATAGGCATCGTTTTGATATAGTAATCTGTTTGCATCATTTATACTGATCGGCGTATCCTTCAGATAAATACTGTAATCATCTGCCATGGTGATGGTCGAAGCTCCTTTTCTGTCAACGAGCTCCCATCTCCCTTTCTTGAAAACCTGCATTCCCATGACCGTAATTTTGTCTGATATCCTGTCTATCCTGGCGATTTTACCTTTATATATGTTGTTTATGTAATACTCGTCACCTTCGATGGTGATCTCCTTCAATTCTGTTGAGCGCGCATTTTCATTGAGAAGGAGCCTTACGCGGTCGCCATCTCTCAATGCCTGAAATCCAACAAGATTTTTGTCCTTAATGACGATGATGTTTTCATTCACATCGAGGATTTGCTGCGTACCATCGTCATACTCAACTATTACCTGCGCTGGCAATTTGGATAATATCTTTGCGTACCTGACGGTATAATTGTCGACAGCGCTCACAGATACGATATAGCCATCACTGTCAAGACGCAGATATGCAGTGTCTCCGGCCTGGATACTGTCGATGTCCGCAGGTTCGTGATTCCTTAGCACTTCGACTTTACTTTGGTCCACATAGTTGTATGTCCTGAGTGCCAGAGGATTGCTTCCGGTGCCTGATCCGTCCTCATTATAGAGAGTTATATAGCCCAGGTTGGGATTATTTTCTTCTACGATTCCCCTGACGATTCTTCTGGCTTCTGCGTTTATCCCGATATCAACTCCCTGGATCTCTTTCACGATATTGTTGCCATCTATGGTAAGAATAACGGTTGCATCGCTGGTTAAGTCAGACAAATCAGCTTTTGCTCCATTGATCATGACCCTGGCCTGGGGTGAGACTCTGTAGGTCCCTTTAGTGGCCTGTGACCA
>DGEE01000125.1:15536-27950 GCA_002385815.1 Hungateiclostridiaceae bacterium UBA3934 | reverse complement strand
TATGTCGATGAGCAGATTAGTCTGGTCAACTTCATGCACGTGCGCAGCTATGTATCTTACATCATTGACGTTTGACAAAACATGTACATATTTGATCTTGTTGCCGCTGTCTGCTATGTAACGGATCCTATCGCCTTTTTGCAGCAAGCTGCTGTTGCCGACGGTTCCGTTTTTGTATACGACCAGCTCCATCTTCTGTCCTGGTAACGCCGTTCCGGCATTCTCATTCCTGCCACCCGATGTCGCTGCAGACTGTGCAGATGTCCGGATCAGGGCAAAAGTGCCGTCTGCATTCGCAACGTAAATATTCCTTCCCGTTGAAGAAGTTGTGCCTGTATAGTCACTGGTCGGGGACAGTTCTTCAATAATGCCTGATATTCTGGTGTGTCCGGTCGCCTGCAAAGCGAAATCTCCGGCATTTTTAATAATTTGAGCGCACTGCTCTCTTGTGACAGACTGACGGGGATTGATGCGGTTATTGCTGCCGGAAATGATGCCGTGCCTGAGCAGAGCCTCAACATATGGAAGCTTTTCAGGGTCGACACTGCGCCAGTCTGTGTAGTTGAGCACTTCCTGGTGCTGTGCTGCCGGTTCGATATTCAATGCAAGAGCAAGCCAATAAATTATCTCCTGCCGCTGAGCAGGACTGTTTCTTCTGAAGCTGTCCTCCGGCAAAGATGCCTGATCGGCACTAAAGGCATCTGTCAAATCCCTGAAGGAAATCAGCCCTTCAGTAGCAGCAATTTGCAGGAAGCCGTCATACCATACCTCTAAGGGATCCGTTTTTCTGTTGGCCTGCAGACGAGCATTGTTGATAGCCGTGCCCAATTGCTGCGCCTCGCTTCCTCGTCCCGCTGCCCTGTACACCACTGCCAGCGCCTCCGCCTTCGTCAGGGGGACAGTTCTGCCAAATCTTCCGCTCGTATCTTTAAATCCGGCCAGAAAGCCAAGCGCACTTGTTTCGTATATGGCTTCGGCAGCCCAATTATCTGCTCCTACATCACTAAATGAAAGATACTGTATAACAGAATTTGCTCCCTCATCTCCATAGTAGACCGTCCTTTGTGCTTCAGCAGAAACTGACTTAGGAGGGAGGGACAGTTCTGCAATCATTAACAGAAAAATAAGAATTGCTGTGTATTTCAAAATTTTATGGTATTTTCGTGATATCTGCAAACTCAGCACCCTTTCACGTTGTATCCAACAATAAATAAAGCCGATATATATGGCGTATGACCTGTAATATATATCGGCTTATAATGCTTGAAATTTAGTTTTTACCGGCTCAGATCGGTTAAATTTCTGTTACAATTTTATGTTTTTTTGATAATTGAGAACTGTCCCCTCCGGGAGGAAACTGTCCTCCCAGAAATTGTCCTCCTGAAGTTGAGAACTGTCCCTCCAATGAAAAGTTGAGAACTGTCCCCCTACATCCGTTCTGGTGCGCTGATGCTCAATATGTCAAGTACATTTTTAATCACGGTCTTGACCGCTGAAACCAGCAGAAGCCTGGCTTTCATGAGGCTCTCCTCTTCGCCCTTTACCCTGCATTCAGTATAGAAGCTGTGGAAGAGCGAGGCTACATCGGTGACGTATCTTGTCAGGCGGCTGGGCTCCAGCGTCTGCGCCGATATCCTTATCTCATCAGGGTATTCGGCAAGCTTTTTGATTAAATCGAGCTCCTCGGGCGCAGCAAGCAAAGTCAAGTCGACCTCATCTGCGTCAGGTACGCTTATTCCTTCGCCATCCAGCAAACGCAGCATGCTGCAGATCCTCGCATGTGCATACTGTACATAATAAACCGGGTTTTCATTCGATTGCCTGACTGCCAGATCAAGATCGAAATCCAGATGACTTCCTGAAGCTTTCGTGTTGAAGATAAACCTTGCAGCGTCTCTCCCTACTTCTTCGAGAAGATCGTCCAATGATATAGCCCGGCCTGTCCTTTTTGACATCCTGGCAATTTCACCGTTCTTGAAAAGCCTGACTAACTGGAATATCACTATATCAAGTTTTGCAGGGTCCACGCCCAATGCCTTGACAGCAGCCTTCATTCTGGCAACATGTCCATGGTGGTCTGCCCCGAGCAGATTGATGACACGATCAAACCCACGCTTTTCAAATTTGTTCCTGTGGTACGCTATGTCAGACGCAAAATACGTTGGTATCCCGTTGTTCCTGATGATCACTTCATCTTTTTCAGCGCCGAAATCCGTTGCCTTAAACCACTTTGCGCCCTCTTTCTCATATAAAAGACCTTTGTCTTCCATATAATTGATGGTTTCCTCGAACTCACCACTGTCATAAAGTGACTGTTCTGAAAACCAAACATCATAATGGATGCCATATGACTCCAGACCTTTCCTTATGCGCTCAAGATTCCTCGGGAGAGCATAATCGACCAGTTCCCTGCGCCTTTGTTCCGGATCCGCATTCAGCAGCTTGTCTCCATATTCCTCAATGTAATCTCTCATATGATCTATGATGTCTTCGCCCTGATACCCGTCTTCAGGGAATTCCACTGCATCTTCGCCCTTCAGCAGCTGTAAGTATCTGGCTTCCAGCGACATACCGAATTTTTCTATCTGGTTGCCGGCGTCATTGACATAATACTCCCGCGTAACATCGTATCCGGCAGCTTGAAGCACGCTGGCAATACAATCGCCAAGCGCTCCTCCCCTGGCATTTCCCATATGCAAAGGCCCTGTCGGGTTTGCACTGACAAACTCCACCATAACTTTACTTCCCTGGCCGATGTTGATCCTTCCGTAATCCTCACGCTCGCGACTGATGATCCTTAACGTATCATAAAGCCATGATCTATCCAGGAAGAAGTTGATAAATCCAGGCCCCGCACATTCAGCCCGCTCAATATATGTATCTGTGAAGTCCATATTGTCTATTAGAATGGAGGCTATCTGCACAGGTGCCTTCCTTGCCTTTTTAACTATCAGCATGGCAATGTTTGTGGAAAAATCACCATGTTCCTTTTCTTTCGGCGCTTCGACAATTATCTCGTCCACTGATATGTCAGGCAAAAGCCCCTTTTCCGTTGCGGCAGCCATTGCTTTTCTGACAACGCTCCTGATCTGGTCTCTAATGTCCCCTATTATGTTCGTCATTTAATTGCCCTACCTCCCTGATTGACATCCAAAAATCATTTTCACCTGTTTCGTTGTTGTCTATTTCCAACTGATAATCTATGCGGATTTCACCGCCATTGTCATCTATTCTTACATCAACTTCATTGGCAGTAACTCCAACAGTAAAAGCGCCATATTCCGTATCATAGTAGGATATGTGCTTTTGCCCCTGCTGAAAAACAAACTGCGAATTGACCGATCCGGCCCGAACCAGCGTTACTACATCGTCCGTGACCATCAAAGTGGTTGTAGTCCCGTTCATACCGGTTACTTCGCTTTCGTCATAGGTGATAAAATAGGCCTCATCTTTTTTATAGTATTTCCCCTCAGTAACGAGTTCCATGATAATATTCACCTGATTGTTGGTCGACTGCGTGCCCTTAACCGATATTATAACATTTTTGTCCATAATAACACGCACCTTTCCTGCGAAAAATACCGCATATCAGATTGTTGCTCAAAACAGCTCCTGAAACCCGCAACCCATTCGTCAGTATTCCTCAATATCCACCTTCTTTGCCGAATTGATAGTTCTCCCGAGTATTGCACTGCACAGAGGTTCAAATTTTTCAACACTGTCACTTGTATAATAGTGATAAGTCGGCGTCAAACGAGGATCCCGTTGCATATTTTTATCTGAAATAATCCTTTTTACAACTCTGGCAACTTCAAAAGCCGAGCTTACTAAAGTGACGCCTTCTCCCATGACTTTAGAGATCGTGTTTTTAAGCAGTGGATAATGCGTACAGCCGAGAACCAACGTATCAACACCTGTTTGTTTCAGCGGTGCAAGGTATTCTTTCGCAATATTATATGTTATGTCGTTTTCCCACCATTCCTGTCCCTCTTCAACAAGCGGAACAAAAAGCGGACAGGCCTTTTGGTATATTTCAATGCTATCATCAAGTTTATTTATAGCCTTTTGATATGCTCCACTATTAACAGTCGCGGGAGTACCGATTATCCCGACCTTTTTGTTCCTGGTTTCTGCAACGGCAGCTACTGCACCCGCACCTATAACTTCAATAATAGGAAGGTCATGATTCCTTCGTACAAATTCATAGCTATGGGCACTCATTGTGTTGCAGGCGATTACGATCATCTTTATATCGTGTGTCATTAAAAACCTGATGTCCTGGAGAGTATACTTAATGACAGTATCCCTGGATTTGGTCCCATATGGAGCGCGTCCGCTGTCACCGAAATATACAAGGCTCTCATGGGGCAGTTGATCAGCAATCTCTTTAAAAACCGTAAGGCCTCCAAGACCAGAGTCAAAAACCCCGATTGGTCTGTTATCCATATTAATATTTCCCCCATATACAATTCCAATAAACAGCTGTTGCTAATAATCTATTTCTCTCTTATTGTCTTCAAAACGCTCCAGCGCCAGTTCTATCAATCTTTCTACCAGCTTTTCGTAAGGCAGCCCTGAAGCAGCCCACAATTTCGAGTACATGCTGATTTGCGTAAACCCGGGCATGGTGTTAATCTCGTTTATGAAGACTTCGTTATCGGCTTTGCGCACAAAAAAATCAACTCTTGCCAATCCTGAGCAATCCAGTGCCTTGAAAGCCCTTACCGAGTATTCTCTGATCCTCTCAATCACTTCAGCAGGAAGATCTGCAGGTATAATAATCTGAGAACTGTCCCCGCTCAAATACTTTGCTTCATAGTCATAAAACTCATTACATGGTATCACTTCACCCACTGTCGATGCAACAGGATCATCATTCCCCAGTACAGCACATTCTATTTCCCGGCCATCGATAAATTCCTCTATCAGAATGCGCCTGTCATATTTTGCTGCCAGCTGGAGAGCTGGTCCAAGCTCACCTGCATTGCGCACCTTGCTTACGCCGACTGACGAGCCAGCATTCGAAGGCTTGACGAAGCACGGATACGACAAAACACGCTCAACATCATCACTTATTTTTTCAAATTCTCTATTAATCTGCTTGCGGCTGTAAACTAAGTATTTGCCCTGAGGTAGACCTTCCCTTTCAAAAACGATTTTAGCATAAGCCTTGTCCATCCCTAATGATGAACTCAATACACCGCAGCCCACATAGGGTATCCCGGCAAGTTCCAGTAGCCCCTGGATCGTTCCGTCTTCACCGTTGCATCCATGGAGAACCGGGAAAACAACATCTATTTTTCTATTGTCCCTTTCTGATTCGGCAATCGCTGTACCAGCCGTCAGCAATGCATGATTCGGTCTGTCTTGTGACTCGGCCAGAGCCTGCCATTCCCCTGTCCCGATAAGGCCAACAGGGCCGTCATAGGGAAGCCATCTTCCTTCCTTTGTGATCCCAATCATAGCAACATCGTATTTGTCAGTATTTATATTGCTGATAACAGATTCCGCTGAAAATCTCGACACCTCGTGTTCTGAGGATTGTCCCCCGAAAATAACCGCAACTCTGATTTTATCACTCATTGAATCTCAACCACCTGTATTCAAAATAACCATCCTTAAATATATATTTTTTATTTTACTATTTAAGTACAGCGACTTCAACTGCCGTTTGCTTAAACGATTGGGGACGTTTCTCCAAAACAACAGGCTTCAGCTGGGGACGCTTCTTCAAAACACGCGGGCCTCTTAACAGGAAATACTAGATTATCTGTTAATTATACTTTTAATATTCCTTTATAAATGTTGAAATAATAATTTGAATTGGTTTAGCTAATCAGACCGTATGGAAGAACAGACCCGTAAAAAATCTGTCTTTTGTCAGTTTTAGCGGGAAAGGATCCATGCTTCTCAAGGGCAAATGATTCGCAATTGTTTGTTAACTTAAGTTAATGGAACAACCATCGAAAAATCTTTCTCAGCATTTATGCAATTGGAAAATCGCTGCTTGTTGAGTGAACTGTATATTAAGAGAACTGAATATTATAAGAAAATATCTTTAACCTTCCGCCTATCCGAATCTGCTAATAAAGGTTGGCACACAAAAGTTCATTGAAAATTGCTGAGTATACCGAGCCTTTTCTTTCCGTCAGCTCGTATCCTTTTCTGCAAAGACTTGAACAGCCGGATATCGTTACATTGAATATGTTCTCACATATCTGTTTGTATCTCAGACCACACAAAACACGCAAAACATATGCCGTGAACGCCCTGTACTTGTTTTGCCTCCTGTCTGTGCTGATTATGCTTTCAACCGACTTCTTCAGCTTCATGGCAATATATGCTATCACCCTGGCTGGTTTCATGTCCCTGATGATGACTCTCCTGCCGCTGTCGTACTCATTCTTTGCTTCGAAAATCTCTTCGCAGGGATCTTCCTTATCGATAACCTCCATATCACTTCTCTTTGACACGAATTCCTTGTATCTCTTTATAAAGCTCTTCTTGTTCCTTATGCCGAAAATCCCTTTTATCAGGCTCTTGTCTATCAGTTTGTGGGTATCTTTCCTTATCCCCAGATAAATCCCGTATGATGAGTAAGGGTACTCCTCTTCCCTGCCCCTGTAACCTGGGATATCCTTGGCATTGTTGTGTATATATGCCGACAATACAAGGCAGTACCTGTCGCTATCTACTATCTTGCTCAGGAACCTTCCCTGAAATAGCGGACCATGCCTGTCATATTTCTTGTTGTAGTAAATAACATATGCAGTATTTATACTGTGCATCAGGCTTGAGATATCATATCCTCTCGGATCCACATGAATATGTACGTGGTTGTCGGGCAAGCAATATGAATATACGGCACACTTGTATTTGCGCGTATATATCGCAACAAGACTCAGGTAATAATCCTTGTCCGCATCCTCCCTGAATAAATTTGTCTCTGATATGCTTCGACACATGATGTGATACTGCGCATGGCTGTGCTTTTCTCTTGCCTTTCTGGGCATTCGGATCACCTTGCTAATTTTTCTCTATCGTATCTTGATTGTATCATAGAACATCTGTTCTGTGTATTATTTCCACATTATTTCCTATCGCCAGACAAAAAAAACGCTCAATTTAATCGCTTGAGCGTTTTTCTGCAATAACAGACAACAACTGTTCATTTCGTCATTTTGTCACCAGCGCAGCCCAGATATGCCTCTAAGTATCATTTCTGTACTCAGAGTTATCATATAATATCAGCAAGGATTTTGAGAACTGTCGCCTTTTTTTGAGAACTGTCCCCATCACCTGCCCCATCACCTGAAATACTGGACTCCAGCCTCAAATATCTTTTGATCTTTGTTCCCTGGCACATTGATGCATACACATGTTCCTTTTCTTTCAGAATGCCCCATCTTTCCCAGTATTCTGCCGTCAGGGCTTGTTATACCTTCTATTGCATACAATGAACCATTTGGATTATATTTTATATCATACGTGGCTTTACCTTCCATATCAACATACTGTGTTGCTATCTGGCCATTGGCTGCCAGTTCACGTATCATCGCATCTGACGCGACAAACCTGCCCTCACCATGTGATACAGCAATAGTGTGGATGTCGCCAAGATTGACGTTACTGAACCAGGGTGACTTCTTTGAGACAATCCTGGTTTGCACCATACACGAGACATGTCGGCCTATCGAATTGCGCGTCAACGCAGGGCTGTTTGCATCTGATGTTCTGAACTCGCCATAAGGCAGCAACCCTAGTTTCAACAAAGCATGGAACCCGCTGGATATGCCAAGTATCAGGCCATCCCTGTTCTGAAGCAGATCCATGACCGCATCCCTGATGTACGGATTCCTGAAAACTGCAGCAGCAAATTTGCCCGGGCCCTCGGGTTCATCGCCGTCTCCCGCAAACGCAATAATTTGACTGCTCTTTATCTTGTCAGCCAGATATGCTAATGATTCATTGAGAGAGTCAGGCGAAAGATTTCTTATTATGACCATTTCAGCGCTTCCACCCGCATTTTCGAATGCTTTTTGTATATCATAATCACAGTTCGTGCCAGGAAATACAGGAATAAGAACTTTTGGTATGGCAATTTTATAAGAACTGCCAGCTTTAGCTGAACTTTCTGCTGATGCTTGATCGAAAACAAAAGTCTCAATATTCGCATCCTTGACCTCGACTTTCGTAGGAAAAACCTTTTCCAGTGGCTGCATCCATTTTTCAGCCAAATCGTTTAAGTTGAGAACTGTCCCTCCACACTTAATGACCGGCTCTGCCAGAGTTGTGCCAAGGACTTTGTAGTCGAGTTCCTTAAATAATTCGTTAATATTTGTGTCAGCTGATATTTCAAGTATGATTGAACCGTAATCAGGAGTGAACAATCCAGCTATATTTCCTGTCTCCAACTCAACACCTATCATGTTTCCAAAGCACATCCTGCTTATTGCTTCTGAAATACCTCCCTGACGAACCGAATGAGCCGCAAGCACTGTTTTGCCTTTTATCAATTCATGTATTTTCGTATAAGTTTTATGGAGCTGATCAAAATCAGGAAGCTGGAATTCATCTTTCTTCAGCTTTGCAAGAACCACCTGACTACCGGCTCTCTTAAACTCTGTGGATATGACATTATCAACATCACCAACACTGACTGCAAATGCTACGAGCGTCGGCGGAACATCCAAATCCTTAAAAGTACCTGACATGCTGTCTTTGCCGCCAATAGCCGGGATACCCAGTTTCATCTGCGCATAGTATGCGCCTAGCAATGCACTGAAGGGTTTTCCCCATCTCACAGGATCCTTTCCCAGCTTCTCAAAAAATTCCTGCAAGGACAGCCTTGCTTTTCTGTAGTCTCCGCCCATAGCAACGATTTTCGCAACTGCTTCTACAACAGCATAAACGGCTCCATGGAATGGACTCCATCTGGATATTGACGGGTTGAAACCATATGTCATCAAGGTGCAAGTTGTAGTATCTCCATCCAGCACAGGCAATTTCGCAGCCATGCCTTCCGCCGGCGATAACTGGTGTTTGCCACCAAAAGGCATAAGTATAGTTCCTGCACCATTTGTACTATCAAATCGCTCAACAAGCCCTTTCTGACTGCAATTCCCCAGCTTCTGCAAATTACTTACCCATGCTTCTGCCAGGAGGGACGGTTCTTCACATTTGTGTAATATTGCTGTTTCAGGTGAAATTACTTTCACGTCGGCATTCTGCTTAACACCATTGGTGTTAAGGAACTCCCTGCTTATATCGACAATAGTATTATTGCGCCATTTCATCCTTAACCGGCCCGTGCCAGTAACAACTGCGACCTGTGTTGCCTCCAGGTTCTCTTTCTCTGCAGCCTGAATGAATTCGTATTTGTCTTTGCTCGCAATAACAACTGCCATCCTTTCCTGCGATTCGGAAATAGCAAGCTCAGTACCATCGAGGCCTTCATATTTAGTAGGAACACTGTCCAAATCAATGTCCAGACCGTCTGCAAGCTCTCCAATAGCAACAGAAACACCGCCGGCGCCGAAATCATTGCATTTCTTGATCATTCTACTGACATTACCGTTCCGGAACAATCTTTGGATATTCCTCTCAATAGAAGGGTTCCCTTTCTGCACTTCTGCGCCGCAGGTCAAAAGTGACTGCTCATCATGCTCTTTGGAAGAACCAGTCGCGCCACCACACCCATCGCGTCCTGTTCTGCCGCCAAGCAGGATCACTATATCCCCAGGCTCCGGTTTTACCCTCACGACATTTTCCCTCGGTGCTGCGGCAATCACTGCTCCGAGTTCCATTCTTTTTGCTACATAGCCTTCGTCATATATTTCAGCAACCTGTCCGGCAGCGAGACCTATCTGGTTCCCATATGAACTGTAGCCGGCTGCAGCATCTGTGGTTATCTTTCGCTGAGGCAGTTTACCTGGGAGCGTATCTTCCACAGGTGTCCTCGGATCGCCGCTCCCTGTTATCCTCATTGCCTGATACACATAAGATCTTCCTGACAAAGGATCCCTTATCGCACCCCCCAAACAGGTGGACGCGCCGCCAAATGGTTCAATTTCGGTAGGATGGTTATGTGTTTCGTTTTTGAACATCACGAGCCATTCTTCATCTTTACCGTTGACCCTTGCATTAATTACAATGCTGCATGCATTTATCTCATCTGACAAATCCAGATCATCCAGCCTGCCGTCCTTCCTCATCACCTTCATCGCTATGGTTGCAAGATCCATAAGGCTGATATCTTTTTCACGGTCGCCGTACACATATTTCCTCGAAGCCGCATATTGCTCGTACACTGTTTTCAGGAAATTTCCGAAAAGACTGTCATCAAATTCAATGCTGTTTATTTTCGTCAGAAATGTCGAATGTCTGCAATGATCCGACCAGTAAGTGTCCAAAAGCCTTATTTCTGTAATGGTGGGATCTCGCCGCTCAGACTCGGAAAAGTATTTCCTGCAAAATTCCAGATCCTCGAGTGTCATTGCAATACCCAAATCATTTTTCAGTGATTCAAGATCATCCGTTGTCATTTTGCAAAAACCATAAAGTTGAGAAATGTCCCCAGGAACACTCACCTCAGTGTCAAGACTGTCTGGCTTGTCCATGCCCGTTTCTGCACTGTCCACGGGATTTATGCAGTATTCCTTGATTTTGTTCAAATCGCTTTCTGATATATCGCCTTTGAGCACGATAACTTTTGCTGCTTTACAGCGTGGTTTTTCGCCAAGAGTTAATAATTGAATGCATTGAGAAGCCGAATCAGCTTTTTGGTCAAACTGCCCCGGAAGGTATTCAACTGCAAAAGCTGTTTCATTTTCGCTGACAGGTAAAAATTCTTCAAATACGACATCAGCCGATGACTCTGTAAATATCGCTCTTCTGGTCTCCGCATATTCTTTGTCAGTTATATCTGTTATATCATACCTGCTGATGACCCTTACCCCTTCCAGCTGATCTATGCCCAGATTGTCTTTCAGGTCACAGTACAACCAATATGAATCCGAATCAAATTCCTTTTTCTTCTCAACAAAGATCCTTCTTACCTTTTTTCTTTGCAAACTCTCATCTGGCACGATTATACTCATCACAATGCACCCCTTCTGCAGATATGTATTATTCTTCTCCACTACACAACCTTATTATATAATGATATAATTCATAATAATAATTAATATATTTAATAGTCGAAATAAGGTGATCTTATGGATATAAATTTTGAGCTATATAAAGTGTTTCATACAGTCGCCGCAACCGGGAGTTTTTCTGCAGCTGCACGCAAACTTTATATATCGCAATCCGCCGTCAGTCAATCAATCAAGAATCTGGAAGAAATCATCGGCAGCCTTCTGTTCATCAGAGGTCCCAGACGTGTTAGTCTGACAGCTGTTGGCGAAATGTTGTATAGCCATGTCGACCAGGCATGTAGTCTATTCAATGCAGCAGAAGCAAAAATTCGTGAGATGCAATCCCTGGATCTCGGGGAAGTAAAAATCGGTGTCGGCGATACCATACTGAGATATCTGTTGATTCCCTTCCTGCAAAAGTTCATCCGGGATTACCCGAATATCAAATTGAAAATAATAAACAGGACATCACCGGGCATAATCGACTCGATTAAAGCAGGAACTGTGGATCTTGGTATAGTTACAATGCCCATTTCAGACAGCAATATCACAGCTTTCAACTTTTGCACCGTCGAGGATGTATTCATTGCCTCTTCGCGTTTCAAGAAGATGAAAAACAGACTAATATCTTTGAAGGAACTGGCGTCATATCCTTTGTTGCTTTTGCAAAAAGAAAGCTCTACGCGAAAAAATCTCGACCTGTTTTTTATCTCTAAGGGCGTTGAAATTACACCCGAAATTGAACTCGAAAATATGGACCTTTTGGTTGAATTAGCCAGAATCGGGCTGGGCATAGCGCATGTTTTGAAAGAAAGCGCACAGCATTTCGTCGAAAGGAAAGAATTATTTATACTGCAGCTTCAAGAACCGTCCCCAAAAAGACAATTGGGAATAGCCGTGCTAAAAAAAGTTCCTTTATCGCCTGCCGCTGAAGTATTCAAACAACAACTCCTCGAATACTCCCAGCATAACAGGAACATTCCGTACCAGACCTGACAGGGGACAGTTCTCAAGACAGGGGACAGTTCTCAAAAAGGTGCATTCAGAGCAATTAAAGAATCACTGTAGCATTGATACTTTATCCTTCAATTGCATCCCATGCAAAAAAATAACCTGACAAAAGAAAACAACATGCGCACCTGTAGGCTTCTCAAGTAAAAATTTCATCTCATAATTATAAACCCATCGATTTCTTTAGGGGGTTACATCCCTCAAATTGTTTTATATCGATTTCATGCTGTGACATTTAAATATAGTTGAAGAATCTCCCCTCTCA